>CAZHOY010000066.1:0-7405 GCA_964534695.1 uncultured Actinomycetota bacterium
AGCCCGATAACTTCACCACCACCGGCCAGAATATAGATTTCAGCAAGAACCAGGGCCGCAATGCTCATAATCACACCCACTATAAAAGAACTGATGATATATCCTCCTGCAAGCTGGCTGCGTTTGAGTGGAGCTGACAGGAAATCTTTTGAGATTTTCTTGGTGCCGTCTTCAACCATGGTATGGAAAGCGCCCATGGTTGCAGTTATTGCTACAACTGAAAGAATACCTGCCATAATCCAGCTGTCAATGGTAAAACGGGTATTGTTCCCCAGAAGATCTTCAAAGTTACTGGTCATCATATTTCCAAGAAACAGCACATAGAGTCCTATTATTATGATTACGGAAAGAAGTGAAAAAAATACGGAAATTCTGTCGCGGAAAAACAGCTTGAGGTTACGTTTGATTATATTAATCATTGCTATCATCTAATTCGAGTCCTCCCTCATGGCGTGCCCTGTTATTTTTACGAAAGCATCATCCATGCTACCGCTAATGACCTCAAAACCGGATATTGTGCTTTCCGCTTTATTTACCAGCGGTAGGGCATCAAGAGTATTGGAAACTAGAATAAGAAAAGCTCCGCCGGATACGGTAAACTTGATATTTTGTTTTTTAAGGAGTGAAGCGAGTTTGTTGCTATATTTTGGGATCAGCCTCAGAGTGTCTGTGCTGTATTTTGCACGAAGCTCTGATGGGGTACCTTTGGCAGAAATCAGGCCATTATCAATTATGGCAACATAATCGGCCCTGGCAGCTTCCTCCATATAGTGAGTGGTGAGAAATACAGTCATTCCGGTACCCTTTTGCAGATTACGGATGGTATCCCAGACACTTTTTCGTGTCTGGGGATCAAGTCCTGTAGTGGGCTCATCTAAAAAAAGAATTTTTGGAGTATTTACCAGTGCTCTGGCTATATCTGCCCTGCGGCGCTGGCCGCCGGAGAGCCTGCCGTAGCGTCGATTATAAAAGCTTGAAACATCCGCTGCCTTTGCCGCTTTTTCAACTGCGATTGAAAGTTCTCTGGCCCGCATTCCGTAAAAGCTGCCGCGGGTGAGTAGATTTTCTTTTACGGTTAAAAGGTTATCCAGGATGCTATCTTGAAATACAACTCCAATGTTTTTTCGAATTTTACTGTCCTGTTTGCCCAGAGCATAATTGTCAACTGTCACAGTTCCACTGTCGGGCTTAAGCAGTGTACAGATAATATCAATGGTGGTGGTTTTGCCTGCGCCGTTTGGACCCAGGAATGCAAACAGCTCTCCCTGATTAACATGAAAGTCTATACCTTTTACCGCTTCAACACTTCCATAATTTTTTTTAAGGTTGCTTACCTGTATTATATGAGATAAAGACATATCACATAAAAAATTTTGATATTAGGTTTAAAAATAACAGCTTTTCATGCTGTAATATGGTTATTTTTCACAAAACAATCTGGCAGAATTATACATCATCCATATACTATTACAATAAAAGATTGGATTTTTACCGGCGGCCCTGCATATTAATCCAATTAAACTTTACCCATCTTAAAAATCCCCTGTTTGAGCAGGGGGTTTTTAAGGAAGGATTATTAAATGAAAAAAGCATTTGAAAGGATATTACCACATAAAAATATTGCTGTTATTAAAAAAAAGTTAATAAAAATTTAAATAATTATTAAATTGCGTGCCTGCGTGTGTTATATTATATTTGAAGAGATAAATATAGTTACAAAGATGTTACGGAACTAGAGGGCGGGTAACAAGATTATGAAAGTTTATAATACTATAATATCAAGAAGAACCATCAGGAAATTCCAGCAGAAACCAATAAAGCTGTCAATTTTAAAGAGAATGGTAAATACCGGAAGGCTGGCACCGTCAGCAGGGAACCTGCAGCCTCTGGAATATGTTGTTGCTGTGGATGGCGCTGTAAGGAAAAAAATTTTCCCCAATGTAAGGTGGGCGGGATACATTACACCCCGGGGAGATCCTAAAGATGGTGAAAAGCCCACAGCTTATATAATAATTTGTACAAATAAGGAGAACTTGTTGGTTCCGTATTATAAATATGACGTAGGAGCCAGCGCTGAAAATATTACCCTGGCAGCTCTGGAAGAAGGAATTGGCTGCTGCTGGATAGGCTCTTTTAAGAGAAAGAAGATTGAAAATATATTGAAAATTCCCGATCGGTATCGTGCTGATCTGGTTCTGGCGCTGGGGTATCCATTGGAAAATCCGGTACACTACGAAATAGAAAAAAATAAATCCATTGTGTATCACAAAGATGCTTCAGGCGTGTTGCACATTCCAAAAAGAAAGCTTGACCATATAACACATATTAATTACTTTTAAGTGTATTATTTAACTGGGTGTTTTTCTTTCATAACTTCCAGGAATTTATTTACCAGGTATGGGTCAAACTGCGTACCGGCACATCTTTTAATTTCCTTGAGCGCCTCTTGCTCCGGCAAGGCTTTTTTATAGGGCCTCTTGCTTATCATGGCGTCGTAGGAATCGGTAATGGAAAGAATTCTGGAAATTATCGGGATTTTTCCGCCTTTCAGACCTTTGGGATATCCAGAACCGTCCCACTTCTCATGATGATATAATATACCGGGGGCTATCTGTGCCAGGTCGGGAGATGATTCCGCAATGCGGTAACCGATTTCTGAGTGTTTTTTCATTATTTTCCATTCTTCGGTGGTCAATTTACCGGGTTTTAAGACAATATTGTCTGGTATGGAAATCTTGCCTATATCATGAAGAAATGCCAGTAGCCTTAATTTATTGAGTTCACTTTCTCCCAGTTTAATTTTTTTACCCAGCAACAGGCTGAATTGTACCAGCCTGTTTGCGTGTTCTTCAGTCTCGTAATCCCTTTCTTCCAGTGCTTTTTTCAGGGACAGGACTACTGAACTTCGCATGCTTCTGCCTTCGGATAATTTATATTCATACATGGTGTCTTCGGCTTCTTTTACCGCAGCGCTAATGCTTATATCGTCGTTTTCCTTAATTGAAAGCCCGAAGGATATATTAAGAGGCATAATATTGGTACTGCTTTTTTTACAATTCCTAATTGTCCTGTTTATAATTTTAATTGAATCTTCTCTATTTGTTTCCGGCAGTATTATGGTAAACTCATCTCCGCCATAGCGGCACAGAACACCTTTGTCCGGCAGGCTGTACTGTAAAATTTTAGCAATTTTTTTTATTAATTCGTCTCCCTTTTTGCTTCCGAAAGCATCATTTATTAATTTCAGCCCGTTTATATCTCCGATGATTATACCGATTGGAAATTTCTTTTTTGAATTTAATCTTTCTAATTCCTCTTCGAAATAATATCTGTTAAAGACATCTGTTAATTTATCGTGGTATGATTGATAAAGCAGCTGATCCTCTTTTTCTTTCCTGGCGGTTATATCACTTAAGATTAACAATTTTCCCATAATTCTGTTGTAATAATTAAAAACCGTGGACACCCTGATATTATAATATTTGATACGGTTGCCCATTCTAATTTTAAAGCCGTCATTATAAATTTTAATGTTGGTGTCGGATAAAGCGTTTGATAATTTCTTTAAACCGGTTTCCTTGTCCACCAGATTAGACAGCCCGGTTAATATATTGCTGGTGTTCTTCATTTCTAATTTTTTATCTTTTAATCCCTTTTTCATAATATCTGCGGCTGTTTTATTCATCTCCATAACTTCACCCTCATTGTTAAATACAATAACCGCATCATCTATATTTCCCATCATTCTTTCTTCCGAAGTTATTTTTGTGCTGGAATAAACAATGAATAAACTTGAAGCAATAAAAATATATAATAATATGTGAGCCAGCTCATTTATAGGCATTGGCTGCAGCTTACCCAGTTCCGTCATTATCTGCGTAATTGAGGTTCCGATAAAATAAATTAAAAGTCCTGTAAGCAGATAATATATTTGCAGATTGGATTCTTTGCTTTTTAATTTCCGATATACGCTCCTACCGGTTAAGAAAAATGTACCAATCATAATGGGTAGTATATAAAACGTGCCCATGTATAAGAAAACCGGTGAATAAATAATATACCCGTAAAAAGTATCTATGGTAACGATTCGACCATAGGTTAGCGTTATGGTAAATATTATCAGTGCTGCAGTATAGGCCGCTCCCATATAAAGTTTATATCTTTTATTCTCTCTGGTCTGTGTAAATCTTATTACCAGGTGGAGGATAATTGCTGGTATCAGTATGGTAATAAAAGTCAGTACTTTTGCCGATATATCTATAAGAGTGGTATGGGCAGGGCCCCATAATAGTATAAAATTAAAAATGGAAAGGATAAAAATATTTAAAGATAGGACTATAAAAGGAAGGTTAATCCTTTTTAAAGTATTTCTGGTTATAATTATTGCTGCCGCTGACGGTGCGTAAAAAATGCCTACTACCGATGCTGATACAGCTAAGGCCCATAATATTTTTTCCATAAAATTTAATTACTTTATATAATGTTTAATATTTGTATTAATAATAAGTTTGTATATTATAAATAAATTGTTGCCTTTATTCAATCCGTACTAAATTTAAATCACTTTTATGGGAGATTATTTCTTTTTGCAAATAAGAGCGAATTTTTTATTTTTTCCTGCTGGCGATATAATATTTAAGGTTAATTAAAGTTAACAATATGCAGGATTGCTTTAAGAGGGGGCAGTGAAGATGAAAGCAAGAAAGAAATTTTTTTTAATCCCTGGAACTGTAGCATATTTATTTTTACTGGCAGCTACCCTGCTGTGGGCTTACTGGGGGGTAGGGGAAAGTTTTCATGAGGGATGGTATCTGCCTTACACCCATATCATATTTTATTTCATACCCTTCCTGATTCTGCTGGGAACCATGGTTTTAAGTATATATTTGCCGCTGGCGGGGGGAATATTAATTACAGCAGTCGGTATACTATATATTTTATTTACTGCCATAAGATCGGGGCAGCGGCACGGAAATCTTTCCACCTCATTCTGGGCTGTCTCGGCAGTAATAGTTATTCCAGGCCTTCTTTTTATATTTGATTATATTTTAAAAAAAAGGCAGAAGTACAGGGAATCAAGAATGACTATTTTTAAAAACCGGTGGAAACTGCTGGTGGTTATAGGGCTCAGCCTTATTTTAATTGTGGGAGTGGGGATTCCGCTGTTAGTAAGGAATCTGGGAAGGCTTCCTCTCAAAAGCTATGATGAAGTAACCATAGAAAGTAACGGCACTGTAATAATTATGGCAGGAGACGGGCCGGGCTGGTATTATTCAAATGAAAATCCTATAGAATTTAAAGGTGAACAGTACAAAGCTTTTTCGTGGAATGAGATTGCCCTGTTTGGAATGGATCCTGTAGGTTTTGAAGGGAAAAGATACGGCCCTGATTATAACGGTACCGGGGATTCTATTTACTATGCCACCCGAAAAGATTTTGAACGCTATAATATGTTTCGCTATATAAACTGCGGGGGAGACATGCTGACCGAAGAAATACAGGACTGCTGGAGGCTCCCTGCAGCGGAAGAATATGCAAGCCTGTTCATGTACAGGGGACAGAATTGCGGCGGCTATTTTGATAAAAAGGAAGGCAGGGCATATTACAGTAAGACTCCTGATAAAGAGGGGCCCATATGGGCCCCTGATGAGATGGTTATATATTACTGGACCTCAGACAGTGCTGATGATACAAATGCCTATGATATTACTTATTCGGGGGAGGTCAGGGAAATTACCAAGATAACCAAACAGGATTACAGGGGATGGAGAGCCGTAAGAGTAGAAGAGTAGTACCGGATTGGTTTATTTACCGCTTCTAAAGGTTAATGTACAAAACCGGGAGCCCCCGCATATTTTATCTTCCAGCTTAAAACTTATGTTGCTTCCAAATTCCTTTGCCCACACGCCGTATTCTGCATTGCATATTCTGCTGCCTATTTTTTCGGAAAACTCTGCCCTGTTGGATTTAACCATTATATTATGCCAGGGACAGCTGCTGATTATTATTTTTACTACGTTGCGGCTGGTTTTTTCTATTTTGAATTTAAAGCCATCTAAATTCAGTTTAACCGAAAAGCATTCGATTAGAGACATAAGACCGCTATTCTTGCCTAATTTGTGTTTTAAAAACCGGGCCTGTATTTTAGGTATAACCTTCCATACTTCTTCATCTAAATCCAGGGAGGCATTAAATCCATATTTTTCTTCAGCCTTTACGAACCATAGGCCGTCAACCGCAGTATAGCAGCGGTGAAGATATTCTGCAGTATCCTTGTTAGTAAGTTTCATGTTTTTTAAGACTATTTTTTTATTATTAGGAAATATGATACATATATAATAAAAAAAATGGAACAATGAGTGAAGCCGCAGGTTGCAGTTTCATATAAAACTATAAAAGATATATTTTTTTAAAATGTACCTTGCATTGCATTATACCTTGTGTTATAATGCAGCTCTAAAGATAATAGAGAGGATGTGATATTATGAATATACAGTTTAAAAAGGGAGTGCTGGAACTATGTGCCCTGGCGCTGCTGGCCAAGAAAAACAGATACGGCTATGAACTGGTAAATGAGATTTCCAAAAGTATTTCAATTTCAGAAGGAACAATTTACCCGCTGCTGAGGCGCCTGAAAAATGATGGCTATGTTACTACTTATCTGGAGGAATCAAAAGAAGGAGCTCCCAGAAAGTACTACCAGCTGACAGGAGCCGGGAAAAAAATGGAAAAGGAATTGAAGGAAGAGTGGCTTACCTTTGTTAAGAAAGTAAATGGTTTTTTAAAAGGTGGTGTAAAGAATGAATAAAAAAGAATTTATTAAAAAACTATCGTCTTATCTGGCAGGAATTGCTGAAGAGGACAGGAAAGATGTGATAAGCGATTTTGAAGAACATTTTAAAGAGGGATTGGCAGAAGGAAGAACCGAAGAAGATATTGCCGGTTCCCTTGGAGATCCGAGATCACTGGCCAATCAGCTTAAGGCCAGCATACTTGTAAACCGGGCAGAGAAAACCACATCTGCGGTAAATATAACCAGGGCGGTATTTGCTACCCTAGGGCTGGGATTTTTTAATCTCATATTTATCCTGGGTCCATTTATTGCCATAGCAGGAGTGTTGATAGCTTTATTTGCATGTGCAATTGCTTTTACCGCATCCGGGATCACCGTATTTTTTGCATCGATTTTTGGGCCGTTATTTCCACAGTATTTCTCGGTTTTAATTAATCCGGCAGTAGCAATAATTGGCTCAATCGGTCTGGCGTGTTTAGGAATATTATTTTTTATAGGCTGTATATATCTGGCAAAGCTGCTGTACAGAGCTTTTGTAAGGTATATAAAATTTAATTTGTGAATTATAAGGTGAAGGGTGTAGAATTAATGAAATTGATTATAATTTAATTT
>CAZHOY010000067.1:0-7290 GCA_964534695.1 uncultured Actinomycetota bacterium
TATATAATTTTTTGCTCTTCTTACCGCTTTCAGAAAATCTTCCTTTTTGAAATTAGAATTTAGATCAAGGGTCTCAATAGAATTTCCAATCATTGCAGAGTCAATACTGCTGCTGGGACTACTGCCATTGGTTTTCATGATTTTCTTTTCCAGATTTTCAATCTTCTCTACCGAAACATCATAAGTCTTTTCTGCACTATCCCTACCCTCTATTTTTACAGTAGAAATTATTTTAATACGGTTAAGCAGATGATCAAAGACCACCACCAGATCGGTAAGATAGAGCATAATTTCAGGAATAAGCAATTTACTTTTACGAATGGAGATTTTTTCAAAATATTTTACCAGATCATAACTCAGGTAACCTACAGCACCGCCTACGAAATGACCAAGATCCGGATTTTTATAAATGTGGTTTTCCGCCATAATTTTTTCCAGTTCCAGAAGCGGTCTTTTTGTATTTGCTCCAAATACCTTTTTACCCCTAACATTAAAGGTAAAAACTCCATTGCTGAATTTTATTAAATTATCGCATCCCACTCCTATGAAAGAATACCTGGATAAATTTCTGGAACCTTCTATGCTTTCCAGCAAGAACCCTTCCTTTTCCAATCCAACCGCCTTTAAGAATATTGAGGTAGGGGTTTCGGTGTCAGCCACATACTCTTTATATACCGGTATTAAATTATAATCTTTCGCTCTTATAAGATATTCTTTTTTAGCCGGATAAAACATGATATTCTGCCTTTTTAAAACTTTTAAACTAAAATCTTTATCTGTTAACTTCTAAACTTCTCTTTTGCCTGCTCCTTTATAAAACAAAAAGAGTATTTCCACTAAAATCTTTTGTTTTAGCTTAGACTTTATGGAAATACTCTTAAATTATTGGTTTTTATTTATTGATATAAATTTAATATACAGAAAAAATTATCAGGAGGGGTAATAAATTCCCATTAGCCCAGCTTTTATAAATTTTGCCAGCAGGAATTATCTTTTAGCCAGAGAAACATGCTAATCAGCTTTTTGGTAGAGCTATATTTTTGTTTACAAAAATTCATTAGCCTGCCCGAAATATTTACTAAAAACCAACTTTTTTGGATTTTCTATATACTAGCATAATTACCTGTTAAGTCAATCACAATGGATCAAATCGTTACTTAACACTATAATTAATCTACGGTTTATTTAAAAATTTATATTATTTTTACCGTTAACTGATAATTTAGGGTAATATACTATTTTTTATGTTTTTTTTCTCTTTCAGCAGCTTCAAGCATTTTCTTTGCAATTCTGAGCTCGGTTTTTCTTCTGGTTTCTTCAGTATATACTCTAAGTTCTGCTACCAGCCGATTATACCTGGTTATGAATATAGTATCTCCCAAATTCTCAGTTAAATACTTGGTAAGGTTAACCCTTAATTCATTAGTATCAATTTTTTTAACCTCATCATCGTAAGCCATTTCTCACTCCTTCAGTAACATTTATCCGTTAAAAATACTTATTATTTAATTTTTATTAGTCTTTAAAAATATATTTAATAATCAATTTTTATTATTATCTCATATTTAATTAAAAATTTATATAATAAAATGATTAAATTTTATATTTTAGGTTATATTATAAAACAAATTTTAAAATAATTAAAGACTTTTTTAAATACTTATAAATACTTATTTGAAAATTATATTTTTATTTTATAATATTTTTTAGAAGACCGTATAAATAACCGCACATTTTTGAAAAATCAATCTGCAGCAGCAATAGAGGTATAAACAGGATTGACAGCAATATTTCAGCTCTGGTAAACTTACAGCTCCCCATTCCGTTAAGGTTTTTTATCAACCTGCTATAGGGCTTAAAAACATAGACCCCAAAAAGAGGTATTAATATAACCAGCATCCATTTACTCAGGTAAAACGCACCAAGTAGAATAATTACAAACACCAAAAATGAAGTAAATCTTATAATATGACGGTTCAAATACATTCTGCCTGAAGCATCACCTTTTGCGTACCTGAAAAATTGCCTGAATATTTGCAGGTGGTTTTCTCTCATTTTCCAGTACACAACAGCTTTAGGATTAAATCTTATCCTGTAACCCGCAGCCCTTACGTTAAAATTAAATCTCATATCCTCACCATAATCCATATCTTCGGGATAACCGCCGGTACCGGCCCATATTTTCTTTTTAAAGCTGATATTCCTGGATGAAGGCATATACTTTTTAGCCTTTATTTCCTTTTCGGAAGGCATTATACAGACAGCAAGGCACTTCTGCAGAAAATTCCGGCAAAACGGGAGGCTTACGCCCCCGACCACGCTGTACGAACCATCATTATGGAAAACAGTAATTTCTTTTAGCCAGTTTTTATCCAGGATGCAGCCCGCATCGCTTACACAGATAATTTCGCCCGAAGTATTTTTTATGGCATTATTTCTTCCCTGTGAAATATTTGCGCCGGTTTTTTTTACCAGCCTAACATTTACAGTATGGACATTATTTTTGGATTCCTTTATTTTATTCCTGCTCCCGTTCAACGTTATTCTAAAACCATTGCCCTTCCGAAGAGCTCTTTTCTTGAAAAAATCCTGTGCAATCTCAAATGTCCTGTCCTTAGAACCGCCGTCAACCACTATTATTTCACAGGGTAGGCAAGTCTGCTCCATCAAACTTTTAAGGAATACATCAATATTTCCTTCCTCATTGAGTATAGTGGTTATAAAACTAACATTTGAAAGTACGGTTCTTTTTTTATGTTTAAGCTGCACGTTTTTTACCTTTAAAATATAATTTCAAAACCTTAATATACATTAAAAGCCTTGCTCTGGCTTCAGCACCCGGTTTAAATACGGACAGAGTTGTAAACAGCAGAATTCTGTTTAAAACTCCGGCCAAATAGATAGAACTTAAACACCACCCGTGAGCTTCCGAATAGTTTTTCTTAAAATACAGTCTTCTGCTTTTCCAGATTCCTGCCTCTCTTTCAGCCATATCCCTGGAAGCAATACCGCTATCGGCATGCTCTATAACAAAATAAGGGAAATAGTAATTCTTAAAATTTTCCCTGTACAATTTCAGGCAGAGATTGCTGTCCTCGCTATACATAAAATAATCCTCATCAAACATTCCGGCTTCCATAAAATAATCTTTCTTTATGAACATAAATGAGCCTGAGAGCCAATCTACTTCTCTGTTATTTTTATGATCCCACCAGCTCAGGAAATAGGAACCGAAAATACGGCTTTTTTTAAATATTCTGTGCAAAAAATAACTCTCATAAAATTGTCTGGCCAGTGTGGGAAAAGATCTAGAGTTAAATTGCAGGGTCCCGTCCGAATTTAAAATTTTTGCCCCTACCATTCCTACCCTGCCTGCTTTGCCGCTCCTGTCGTAAAAATCAATTAAATCTCCAAGACTGCCTGCCAGAAACCTGGTATCGGGATTTAAAAACAGCAGATACTTACCTTTTGCCTTCGATGCTCCCATGTTGGAGGCCCTTGAAAAACCCAGATTATCCTTATTTGCAATTAAATAAAAGTTATTATATTTACCGGTCTGCTTTTCCAGATACCCTTTGCTTCCATCGCCGGAATTATTATCCACAACCAGTATTTCATAACTTAATTTATTTTTCTTGGTATTTTTATTAATGCTATCCCCGATACTGCCGATGCAGCTTTTTATAAAGTTCAGGCTGTTATAATTTACAATTATGATACTAATATCCAATCATACCACCAGTTACTTATTCCCTATTTCTTTTTTAAGCAGGCTTCCGACCGTTAACAGCAGGTTTCTCTTAAAATTCAAATTTGAAAATCTTCTGCAATTTTTGGCCGCATTTTCCCTGATTCTCTTTACATCCACTTTACCGCGTATTATATCCAGAGTAATAGCTTTAAGCTCCTGCCAGTTTTCAAATAAAAATCCGTCATTTCCGTTAATTATAATTTCCTTCTGCCCACCTTTGCTGATAACCACAGGAACGCACCCGGCTGCCATCGCTTCTACGGTGGTTATCCCAAAATGTTCAAATTTCTCGGGATGGGTTTTCTCATCCTCACCCATTCCCGAAGCATGCCAGAAAATATGTGATCTGGCAAAAAGTTTTACCAGTTCTGCCCATTCTATATTGGTAATTATTTTTATAGGGTAGTTCCTGCTTACGGTTCTTATTTTCTTCACGTAAGCCAGGTGGTCGGGCCTCCTGTCCACTCCTCCCACCAGATATAAAGTATAACCCTTCATCTCATCCGGATACTTCTCCAACATCTCCTTAAATACTCCGGCCAGTTCCAGCTGCTTCTTATTATGATGCTGGGGGAAAAACCTGCCCACACTTAAAATAATTTTTTCCTTAGCAGCTGCTTTAAAACTATTGATATCTACAGGGGGAAACAGGACAGTGCTCCTCTTTCCCCATAACTTCCCTATCCATTTTCTGGAATATTCCGATATGGCAATTATTTCATGGTAGGTCTCCAGAAACTTTAAATTTCTGGGAAAAGTTATAAGAAATAAAGGAATATATCCTAAAATCTTAAGCAGGATTCTTTTAAAAAAATTCATCCTTCTGTAGTCATAGACCACCACTCCGAGCTTTCTGGAATCTCTGGAACCACTACCGGCATCCAGGGGGACAAATGTGTCGGATGAGATCAGGACTCTACAATATTTCCTATTAAAATCCGCTGGAATTTCAACAATCTGCTTGATCCCTCCTGGCAGCCTGATTTGCCTGTTATATAAAAGATCCTTATCTTCCGATCCCGCTCCCAGCACGTCAATATTTACATTCATCAGGTCCAAATCACTTACGCCAGGATTTTTAAAACCCAGTCTTAAAGGTATGCCTGATTTTTTTACGCTCAGAATTGCCCTTCCGCTGCTCCAGCTGCCCCTTCCCAGCATGAATCTTTTTGGTTCATATAAACCTTCAATTATTTCTATTTCATTGAAACCATTCAGCAGCCTGTCTGAAAGTTTAAACAGCCATACTGCCGGCATCCTTAAAAAAAACAGTAAAAATTTATGAATGAATCTAAAATCAATATCGAAGGGGGTCGGAAAATAACATAAATATATATTCTTTTTGCCGTATGCAGGAAGCGAGCTCAGGTAGGTAGCATTAATAAACAGATCATATTTCTTTGTAATTTTTACAGCATAATCTTCCGATATAAAAGGAAATATGTTCAGGTTTACCCTGCCCAGATCAAGGTTCAGCTTCCTGGAAATCTCCCCTAAATCAGCAAATATATCGGTGATTAAATCTACCCTGAATCCCTTTTGTTCGGACAGAACTTCTGCAATCTTACAGCTATATCGCTCCCCGCCTCCGGCTGTTGATAAATATCTGTCATAAATGCATATCTTTTTCATAAAAGTCTCCGTTAAAAATTCCTCATCCAGCTCCTGATAATTCTATCCTGGACCTTACTGCTTGTTCTTATTTTAATTCTATCCGGTAAACTGCGGGGCAGCATATAAAAGAGCTCGAAGAAAATTCTAATCCTGATGGGGATATCAATTCTTTTTTGTTTTCTGCCCTTCAGCATCCCTGTCATATAACTTACAATATTGATCATATTTGAAAATACAAATGCCGCATAACTCCTGGCGAATAACAGCGGCCAGCCGCACCTGAAAATCATAAGCAGCCTGTTTTTAACTACATGATAAATAAAATTATAGGACCATTCTTTACTGGTACCGCAGTGAAAATGTCTTACCACGGATTTTGGTGTAAAGAAATTTTTCCAGCCGGCTAGTCTGGATCTCCAGAATAAGTCAATATCTTCATAGTACGTGAAAAAGCTATCATTAAAATAACCAATATCTTCTAACATCTTCCTGTCTATAATGAAACTGCTCCCGCTCAGGCCAAAGACTTCCTCAACCCTGCTGTACTGCCCTTCGTCAAAACTTTCAAAACCTCTATCCCTGCTGTAAAAAGATTTGTTTATTTTTATCCCGCAACTATTTATAATATCTTTTCTGTAAATAAGAAATCTCTTTGGAATTTTCAATTTTATAATTTTAGCTTTTCTTGAAACCTTTATATCCCTGATTATTTCCTCACCTGCTGCCAGCTGTAAATTATTGGGCGAGAGATATGACAATACCTTAAACTGTAAATCCAGATCTTTGCTTATATCTTCTATGGGTACGGCCATTATGGCGGTGCCTCTTGTCCAATGGCAGTTTTTTCCGCTGTCATCCGTTTCCTGGGAATAGAAGCCGTCAAGATACTTGACACTTTCATTTAAGGTAGTGCTCCCGCTGATATTGCTTTTAGCATCTCCCACTGTTACATCATATACTTTAATACCCAACCTTCTGGACTTTTTACTGTTATGAGCCCCGCTTCCATCCTTACTTCTGGCAATCATCTGAAGGGGCAGGTACGGATAGTAGAAAACAACCTTGGAGCCTACCGTCCCTATTTTAGAATTATCAGCAGACTGTTTAAAAATAGATAGCATCTCACACAGCCAGTTTTGGTCAACTACACAATCATTATTAATCAGGGCTATATACCTGCCTTTTGAATGTTTGAATCCTTCATTATTTCCCCCTGCATAGCCCTTGTTCTCCTTTAGAGCAATTATCTCTACCTGCGGAAATTTCTTTTTTACAAATCTTACAGAATCATCCGTAGAATTATTATCCACCATTATTATCTGGATTTTTTCTAGTGAATAATTGAGGTTGAGTATGGAATTGAAGAGATTGTTTAAAAATTTCTTACCATTAAAATTTACGGTGATAACTGATATCAAAGGATCATCATCTTGCGCCAATTAAAAATCTCACCTTACTTTCGGTTGGAAAACATCATCCTCTGGAGATTACAACTACTCCTATAGTTATTATAAGTGCACCTATCCAGCGGATGGGGTTCACATCCTCTCTTAATATAAACTTTGAAAGAACTAGTACCATCACATATGTAAAACCAATAAATGGGTAAGCAAAACTGAGATCTACTGCAGATAGCACTACCAACCAGATTGCAGCTGAAATAATATATAAAAATAGACCAGATATTACCAGGGGACTTTTCATTACTCCAAAAAAAAATTGCCCGAGATTATTCAAGCCACCAAAACCAACTATCCCAATACGGTTTATACCTATTTTCAACATCATCTGCCCTCCGACTGCAATGGAAATGCTTAATAAAATAAGTAATATTGAACTTACCAGACTCAATTTATTTCTCTCCTTAATCATAATTTTACTATATCCTAATATCAGACTTAATAAATTAAAACTTATATTTTTTT
>CAZHOY010000068.1:0-7285 GCA_964534695.1 uncultured Actinomycetota bacterium
CAAGAAAGAAAATGGATTGAGTTTAATGACTATGAAGATAAAGTAGATGATTTTGTAGAAATTGGAAAAGATTTTATTAAATGCAGAAGATACTCGATTAATGTTAATTATATTAGTCAAGCAAAATCTCAATTCTTTAGACAAAAAGATATAGTAGATTATGCAGTTGAATGGATAGAAAAAAATAGAAAATAGGATGGAAACTGATTACGGACTCTTATAATCTACTGAAACCAGGCCAAATCTTCTGGATGGGCCATGGGCTAACTCATAATTATCAAAAGTAGACCAATGAAAATAACCCCTAACATCTATTCCTTCGTCAATAGCTTTTTTTATATAGTATAAATGATTGTAGAGATTTTTAATTCTAAGTCTATCATCATTGGTGCAGGTTCCATTTTCTGTAATAATTATTGGTTTTGAGTATTTTTGGTAGAATTTTTTTATTAAATTATAAATACCCATTGGATAAATTTCCCACATATCGTCATATTCAAGGCCAAGTCTATCCAGAATTTTTTCCCTCTTTCTTCATATGAAATAACAAGATATTTTGAAATTAATATTCTTCCGTAATAACTGAATCCAATGTAATCTACTTTTCCGTCCCTGGTAAACAACTCATGAATATGTTTAAAATTTTTAATCAGTCCATTTTTGATTTTTAAAATAATTAAAATCGGTCAAGCTTTGATTTTTAAATGACAAAAAATTTTGAAATATTGACAAAAATAATTTTTTAAATATAATTAAATCGTGTTAGTAATTAAATCGTGTTAGTATTCCATTTTTGTTTTTTTATGAAAAAATATACTGGTATGAAAGATATAGCCAGAATGGCGAAAGTATCCAGAACAACAGTTTCATTCGTATTGAATAATCGAACCGATATGAAAATATCTGAAGCTACCCGTAAAAAAGTTTTAAACATAGCTAAAGAGTTAGATTATTATCCTCATGCAATAGCTACAAGTCTTGTTAAAAAAAAGACAAGAACAATAGGTCTTGTTTTATGTCAACAGCTAGGAAGCATATTTTCTGATGCACTTATCCCTCAAGTTCTTTTAGGTATAAGTACAGTTGCACTAAAGGAAGATTATAAAATTCTCCTTCAATATATTGAAAATTCTGAAAAAAGAGGTACATATTACCAATTAGTCAGGGAAAAACGAATAGATGGGATAATTCTCTCAGGTCCCAGGTCAGATGATGTAGAACTTCTTAGATTAAAGGATGAAGATTTTCCTATCGTATTGATGGGACAAATAGAAAAGGATAATTTTAGTTGTTCTGACATAGATAATATAAAGGCAGCAAAAGAAATAGTCTCCCATTTAATATCCCATGGTCACAAAAGAATTGTGATGATTACCAATGCTCCTCTTAATTACACAGCAAGTAAATTTCGTTTATTAGGATATAAAAAAGCATTGCGAGAAAATTCCATAGCCTATGATAAAAAACTTATAGGCATAGGGAATTTTACACCACAAAGTGGCTTTGAAGTTATGCAAAAGTTATTGTCTTTAAAAAAATTACCCACCGCTGTTTTTGTGGCTTCTGATGTTGTAGCTTTCGGGGTCATGGATGCTATAAGAAAAAAGGGTATGAAAATACCTCAAGATATAGCGCTGGCAGGATTTGATAATGTGAAACTGTCTAAATATGTGGATCCTCCTCTAACAACTGTTAATTTGCCCGGATTTGATATTGGAAAAAATGTAGCCAGTCTTCTTATAGATATTATTGAGAAAAATGAAAATAAAAATAAAAAAATTATTTTAGAAGCTCATATGGTTATAAGAAGATCTTGTGGCTGCAATCAGATATAAATTTGGAATAATAAGCAATCTTTAGGAGGTGATGTTATGCCAGATAGAAAGAGATTTGTTCAGGATGACTAATATAATCTTATATTAGAGCTGTAACCCAAACAAATCTCAGGAAAAACTTATCAGAAATAATGTATAAAGTAAAGCTCAAAGGGAGGTGATTTAAAGGAACAGTTATATGTATTTTTTATAATTGAAAGTTTTTACAAAGAAAGGATTTGAAAATGAAGAAACCATTGTTATGGATAGTGGTGTTAGTATTAAGTATATCAATGATTGCGACTTTTTCATTAGCTGGCTGTAAAGCAAAGGCAGCAGCTGAAGAAGAAGCAGTAGTAGAAGAAGAAGCAGTAGTAGAAGAAGAAGCTCCAGCCGAAGAAGCTGCAGAGGAAGCAGCGCCTGTAGAAGAGACCAGAGCTGGAGTTGTGACAGTTCTTGGTACATGGGGAGGAGACGAGTTAACAAACTTTCAAGAAGCAGTCTTCCCATTCACGGATGAAACAGGTATTGGTATGGCATTTGAAGGTACTAGAGATCTAGCAGCTGTTCTTACTACAAGAGTAGAAGCTGGAAACCCTCCGGACCTGGCAATCTTACCAAATCCAGGCCAGATGTATGAATTAGCTGAGAGTGGTGAACTTGTTGACATTAGCCAGTTTATGGATATGGGAGAACTGGAGACAAATTATGCACAGGCTTGGTTAGATTTAGCTAGTTATGATGATACCCTATATGGTATCTTCTATAAGGTAGCAAACAAGAGCCTTATCTGGTACGATCCATCGGCTTTTTCTGCAGGTGGATATGAGATACCTACTACCTGGGATGAGTTGATAGCGTTATCTGATCAGATTGTTGCTGATGGTGGTACTCCTTGGACTATAGGTTTTGAAAGTGGTGCTGCAAGTGGATGGCCTGCCACTGACTGGATTGAAGATATAATGCTCCGAACAGCTGGACCGGATATTTATGACCAATGGGTTAATCATGAGATACCATGGACAGATCAAGCGGTTAAAACTGCCTGGGAGGTATTTGGTGAAATAGTTCGTAATGAAGATTACCAATATGGTGGTTCAACTGGTACACTAACCACTAACTTTGGAGATGCTCCTGCTGCATTATTCACAAGTCCCCCAGGAGCTTATATGCATCGTCAGGCAAGTTTTGTAACAGGCTTTTTCCCGGAAGGGCTTGAAGCCGGTACGGATTATGACTTCTTCCCCTTTCCATCCATCGATTCGACATACGGAACACCCGTTTTAGGTGGAGCTGACTTAATAGTTGTGTTCAATAACACGCCAGAAGTCCAGGAACTAGTGAAATATCTAGCCACAGCTCAGCCTCAGGAAATCTGGGCTACTCTTGGTGGTGGATTTATCTCACCTAATAAAGCAGTTAGTCTTGATGCTTATCCTGATGAGCTTACAAGAAAAATGGCTGAAATGGTAGTAAATGCTGAGGTCTTCCGTTTCGATGCTTCTGACCTTATGCCTGCGGCTGTTGGTTCCGGATCCTTCTGGACAGGTACCCTGGATTATGTAAGTGGTGAAGATCTTGATACCGTTCTTGAAGAAATTGAGGATAGTGCCGTTGACGCTTACTAATAACTGTTGATATACTGAATTATGTTAAGGCAATCCCCAAAAAGGTGGATTGCCTTAACCTTAACTATTTTGATGTAAAAATAAAAAGTTCATGGTTAGAGGGAAAATAGTTATGAAGAAAGCAAATATATGGCCCTGGATTTATATAGCGCCAGCATTGTTAATACTTATGTTTTTCCTGGTTTATCCAATCTTCAATACATTTTATCTTAGCTTTCTAGATAAAGGGTCAGAGAGCTTTGCTGGTTTGAGTAATTATGTATTTGCTCTCACTAAAAAACCAATGTTAATTGCATTTAGAAACAACCTTCTATGGTTGATAGTTTTTACTGTATTTACAGTTTCACTGGGCTTGATATTTGCTGTACTTTTCGATCGCGTTCGCTATGAATCAGTTGTTAAGTCTATAATCTTCCTGCCAATGGCAATATCTTTTGTTGGTGCCGGGGTTATCTGGAAATTTGTGTATGCATATAGGCCTGCAGGTACACCTCAGATTGGATTTTTAAACGCAGTTTTAAGTAAGTTTCCTAATTTTGAGCCAATTGGCTGGTTAGTCAATAGGCTAACAAATAACTTCGCTCTAATTTTTGTAGGTATCTGGATATGGGTAGGCTTCTGCATGGTTATTCTATCAGCAGCATATAAAGGCATACCGAAGGAGTTACTGGAAGCAGCACGTATAGATGGAGCAAATGAGTTGCAGGTCTTCAGGAGTATCATTATTCCAATGATGAAACCAACAATTGCCGTTGTTGCCACTACAATGGTAATCAACGTACTTAAAGTTTTTGATATTGTTTATGTCATGACCAATGGCCAATTCGATACAGAAGTTATTGCAAACCGAATGTATAAAGAGATGTTTCAATTCCATAACTTCGGACGTGCAAGTGCTATTGCCGTTATTTTATTATTAGTTATTATTCCGGTAATGATAGTTAACGTTCGTCGATTCAGGGAACAGGAAGCTTTGCGATGAATAGAAAAATAACAAATTTATTTTCACGAGCTTTACTGCACGTTGTTATTATCTTTATAGCCTTTGCGTGGCTTATGCCAACATTAGGGCTTCTCATAAGCTCACTCAGAAATAGAAACGATGTTTTATCCTCAGGATGGTGGACGGTTTTTAGGCATTTACTTGATTTTAACCAATACACATTAGAAAACTATACTGAAGTAATTACAGCCAGTGGAATGGGACGTGCCTTTCTTAACAGTTTAATTATAACCATCCCTTCTACAATTATTGTTATAATAATTGCTGCATTTGCAGCATATGCTTTTGCTCGTATGGAGTTTCGGGGAAGACACGTATTATTTGTGGTTGTAGTAGGTTTATTGGTTGTCCCCATACAGATGACACTGATTCCTATTCTAAGGATATACAATGGATTAGGATTAGCAGGTACATTTTATGGAATCTGGCTGGCACACACCGGATACGGCCTTCCCTTTGCTATATTTTTGCTGCGTAACTTTTTTGGTGCCCTTCCTAAAGATATTTTTGAGTCAGCTTTCCTCGATGGAGCATCTCAGCATAATGCCTTCTTCCGTCTAGCATTGCCTTTGTCTATTCCTGCATTAGCTTCACTTGCAATTTTTCAATTTTTATGGGTCTGGAATGACCTTCTTGTTGCATTGATATATCTGGGAGGAACTGAGCAAGTATCGCCCCTCACACTGAGGTTAAGTAGCCTGGTGAACTCATTAGGTCAGAATTGGCAGTTACTTACTGCCGCTGCATTTATATCTATGATACTGCCATTAGTCTTATTCTTCTCTCTACAGCGATACTTTGTTCGTGGAATTTTAGCAGGGTCTATAAAGGGATAATAAATGATAAAGTAAAAAACTTTTTTCTTAAAGGTAGAAAAGCTATAAGTTTTGAAATTATTTTATTAGAAAGGTGAGTTTTTCAATGCATGGTGATATATTATTAATACAAAAGAAGCACATAAAAGCTGCAGAGAATATTGTTGAAAGAATTTTAAGTAATATTTTAAATAATAAATTAAATAAATTTATAATAGCAATTAGTGGGGAGTCAGGTTCTGGGAAATCGGAAGTTGCACATTTGATATCACAATTCTTAAAGGATAAAGGGATTCTTGCTAAAATATTACATACAGATAATTATTATGCCGTACCACCAAAGAGACGTTATGAATTGAGAAAAAAAAATGGATCAGAAAGTATTAACTATACGGAGTATAATTGGGGTCTTATCAAAAAACACATAAAAGAATTTAAGGAAAGTAAAATATCAGTTTTACCGTTCGTAGACTTACTCACTGACCAAATAGACAAGCTTATAACTGACTTTAAGGAAATCAATGTGCTTATATTAGAGGGTTTGTATTCCGTTTACGTTGATCATGACATTGATTTAAAGGTTTTTATTGATTTAGCCTACGCTGACACTAAAAGAGCGCAGATATTGAGGAGGAAAGAAAAATTTGATGAATTCAGATTAAAAGTGCTGGAACGAGAACATGAAGTTGTTCAGTCGCTAAAGCCAAAAGCAGATTTAATTATTACAAAAGATTTTAATGTTGTGGATGTTAGAGATATTTGAGTAAATTAATAAAAATCATAAGGGTTCGCTTTCGGGATTTGTAAGTTTAAAAAAACTAATTCCAAAATCTACCAAAATTAGAGCTGCAGTTGCAATTTAATAAATCAAAGGAGGAAGATTGTTACGTGTGTAAATTCAGTTTTGACGCTGTTGTATTTGATTTGGATGGAGTCATCACACAAACTGCTGAGATTCATAGTCAGGTCTGGAAAATTATGTTTGATGATTTTTTACTAAACATAGCAAAGGGGGAAAAAGAATCATTTAAGCCTTTTGATTTGAAAGAAGATTATTTAAGTTATGTGGACGGAAAACCAAGGTACAAAGGTGTGGAATCATTTTTAAAATCAAGGGGGGTTACTTTACCATATGGGAAACATGAAGATCCACCAGCTAAAAACACTATTTGTGGACTGGGAAATAGAAAAAATGTTTTGTTTAAAAAATTACTGAAATGTACTGAAGTAAAGGTATTTGTAACAACAATTGATTTTATTAAGGAGTTAAAAAGTAAGGGAATTAAAATAGGCGTCGCCTCTTCAAGTGAAAGCTGTAAGAAAATCCTTGTAAAAACTGGTTTATTTAAATTATTTGATGTATTTATAGACGGGCTTGTGTCTAAGAAATTAAATCTTAAAGGAAAACCAGAGCCAGATATTTTTTTAACAGCGTGTGATAAGCTAGGAGTAGATCGTAAACGTTGTGTTATTGTAGAGGATGCTGTCTCCGGGGTTCAAGCTGGAAAGAAAGGAGGATTTGGTCTGGTATTGGGGATTGATCGACAAAAAAAAGAAAAGTATCTAAAAGCTAATGGAGCAGATTTAGTTGTGAAAGATCTTGGTGAATTGAATTTTTACAGTATTGAACAATGTTTTAAAGAGAAACAGGAAACTGAAAGATGGTCTATCTGTTACAACGATTATTCCCAAGGGGAAGAATCTGTAAGAGAATCTCTCTGTACTGTTGGTAATGGTTATTTTGGAACAAGAGGGGCAATAGAAGAAAGCAAAGCTAATGGAATAAATTATCCTGGTACCTATATAGCTGGTATCTATAATAGGTTAAAAACTAAAATAGAAGGGAGATTAATAGAAAATGAAGATATGGTAAATTGCCCTAATTGGTTGCTTTTAACCTTTAAAATTGGAAAGGGTGAGTGGATTGATTTAAATAGAGTTGGAATTATTAGTTTTGAAAGAAAACTTAATTTAAAGAAAGGAATTCTTTTTAGAAAGGTAATAATTAAAGATGATAAGAATAGG
>CAZHOY010000069.1:0-1839 GCA_964534695.1 uncultured Actinomycetota bacterium
ATAAGCAAAAGCACCATAGAAAAACTTAATGAAATACTTGAGGATTAGAAGGGAAGGAAATGGATGTAAAAAAAGTTACAACCAGTGATTTAATAGAGATGAAGAAAAAAGGCGAAAAGATTACTATGCTTACTGCTTACGATTACCTTATGGCATCCCAACTGGATGAGAGCGGAATAGACGTAATACTGGTGGGGGATTCCGTAGGTAATGTACTGCTCGGGTATAAAAATACCATCCCGGTTACTATGGATGAGATGATTCATCACTGCAAAGCAGTTACCAGAGGAGTTAAAAGAGCCATGGTAATTGGCGATATGCCCTTTATGTCCTATCAGGCAAGCAAGGAGGAAGCAGTAAGAAATGCAGGAAGGTTCTTGAAGGAATCCGGTGTTGAAGCCATAAAGCTTGAAGGAGGCAGGGAGATTTACAGCACCATAGAATTGATTGTTGGGTCAGGGATCCCGGTTATGGGTCACCTGGGGTTAACCCCGCAGTCGGTTTATAAGCTGGGAGGTTATGGAGTAAGAGGACAGGACAACGAACAGGCTTCGAAATTATTGGAAGATGCCAGAGGCCTGGAGAAAGTGGGGGTATTTTCAATAGTGCTGGAAAAAATTCCTGCAAAACTGGCAAAGAAAATAACCCAACAGATAAGCGTCCCCACCATTGGAATAGGGGCAGGCGTGGGCTGTGACGGCCAGGTACTTGTGACCCATGACATGCTAGGGCTTTTTGAGAAATTCAAACCAAAATTTTCTAAGAGATACGCTGAACTGGGAGCACAGATGAAAAGATGTTATAAAAAATACATTGAAGAGGTAAAAAGCGGGGAGTTTCCTTCCAAAGAACATTCCTACTGAGCCATATAATTAATTTGTCTGTAAATTTTTACATATAAATCAAAAAATCGGCAATGGAAATAGTCAAAAAAATAGATAAGTGCAGGTTGGTAGCAAACGGCCTCAGGGAGAAGGGATATAAGATTGGATTTGTCCCCACTATGGGTTTTCTACACCAGGGGCACTCGAGCCTTATCAGAATGGCAAAAAAAGACTGTGACAAAGTATTTATAAGTATTTTTATAAACCCAATCCAGTTTGGTCCGGACGAAGATTACCACAATTATCCCAGGAATATGAAGGGAGATAGTGCCCTGGCGGAGAAGGAAGGAGTGGATTACATATTTTATCCTGAAGCCCGGGATATGTATAGCCCCGGGCATAAGACTTTTGTGGAGGTAAAAGAGATGGACAGGATTATGTGCGGAAAGTATAGGCCTGGTCATTTTAAGGGCGTAACCACAGTAGTTATAAAATTGTTTAATATTATAAAGGCACATAAAGCTTATTTTGGGCAAAAGGATTATCAGCAGATGATAATAATAAAGAAGATGGTTGAAGACTTGAATCTTGATATAGAAATTATTACCGGTCCTACCATAAGGGAAAAAGACGGCCTGGCTATAAGTTCCAGGAATAAGTACCTGTCCGGAGAAGGAAGGAAAAACGCCGTTATTTTGTATGAGAGCCTGAATGAAGCAAGAAATATGATTGAAAGCGGCAGGAAAGATCTTGAAGAGATAAGAAAAGAGGTTTTAAAGAAAATAAAAGAGAATGTATTTGTGAACAGTGCGGATTATTTTGAATTTAGAGATCCGGGAACACTTAAGAAAATAATAAAGGCAGGTAGGGAACAGGGAAGCGTACTGGCCGCAGCAGCAATATGGATAGGAAAGACCAGGCTTATTGATAATATGATTATAAGAACCAGGAAGCAGTAAGATATATTATTAGGCCCGGGCAGATGGTTAATATAAATGAAAGGGGAAGCAATATG
>CAZHOY010000069.1:1849-7250 GCA_964534695.1 uncultured Actinomycetota bacterium
TAATCCGGGTAAATATAAATAGAAGGGAAAGGAATATGCTGATTTGTATTTTAAAAAGCAAGATTCATAGGGCTACGGTAACCGACGCAAGAGTTGACTATATGGGAAGTATAACCATAGACAGCGATTTGATGAGGCATGCCATGATGCTTCCTTACGAGAAGGTACTGGTGGTAAGTCTGAACAGCGGAGAAAGGCTGGAAACTTATGTAATAGAGGGAGAAAAAAATAGTGGAGAGATTTGTTTAAATGGAGCAGCGGCCAGGAGGATACTGAAGGGTGAGAAAATTATAATTTTATCCTTTGTACATATAAGCCAGAAAGAGGCGGCGGATTACCGGCCGAAGATAATTTACGTAAACAGTAAGAATGAAATCACAAACGAAGAGGATCACGTGGAGAGAGATGACCAGTGCTAGACAGAGAAGGATTGCATCCGGTATTTTTACCATATTTTTAACCATCTTTTTTTTTATATCATTTACTTTTTTAACTTCCTGCAGGCCGGACGGCGATTCGACAGGGCAGGCTGTGGGAGGCGATAATGCCTATGAGAAGGAAAGCCTTTATTTATTTGATTATGAAAAAATTAAAATAGAAAAGACCGGTTCTATTGATGTGGTAATCAAAAACTGCTATCTGTATTTGGATATTTACCAGGATCTGATTATACTGGGAGAAGTAGAGAATGTTTCGGAGGTAAATAAAACTGATATAGAAATAACCATCGATTTCTACGGGAAATCCGGAGATATAATAACATTAGCACGCATCCCTGCCACAGTAAATTACCTCAGAGGGGGAAGCAGGCTGCCCTTTTGTTATTACCTGATGGAAAGGGAGAAGTACATAGATATATCCAGTGTAAAAATAGGTATTAATTACAAAGATTATTACGAAAAATTCAAGGGGAACCCCATAGTCGAAGATGAAAGCTATTACTATGAAGAGGACTTTTTAATCATTGAGGGTAAGGTTATTAATTTGGGCGAAAGGAAGATAAGAAACCTGAAGCTTTTTTGCACCTTTTTTAATGATAAAAACCAGGTAGTATTTGTAAAGCAGTGTTACCTGTCCAGAGAAGAAATGAACTATGCCCAAGAGCAGGAGTTTGTTTTAAAAGTACTGCTTGACGAGTACCTGCCGGAATTTACTCATTACAGATTTGAAGTATTTTTTGAGGATGAAATAGAAGTGCCTGTTTAATTTCATATCCAGTCTTTGTATTTGAAGTATACCAGCATTCCTATGGATATCATAATCATGGCAGCAATAATTATAATAAAGGCGAAAGCATGTCTGCTCAGGGGAAGGCCAATATTCATTCCATAGATTCCGGATATAAGAGTGAGGGGAAGAATAATCACAGAAAAAATAGTAAGTATATGCATTATGTCGTTAATCTTATTGGATAATAGTGACTGATGGGCATCATGTACTCCTTCTATCAGTTCCTTGTAATTTTCAAGGGTATCCCAGATTTTCTCTATATGGTCCACCAGGTCACTGAAGTAAACCTCCAGGGCTTCTATCAGGAAGTCCATGTCTTTTATCTCCAGAGTTTTAAGCAATTTTCTTTGTGGAAAAATTATATTTCTGAAGGCTAATATATTGGTTCTTATAAGTAGTATATCCCTAACATTTTTGCTGCTTGCTTTTTTAAAGATAGCATCTTCAACGCTTTGTATATTTCTGTAAATTTTATTCAAGATAGGAAAATTGTAATCAATAAGTGAGTCTATCACTTTGTGTAAAAGGTAACCGGAACCTTTCTCCAGGATTTGATGGTTTTCGGTTAAGTAGTCAAATGCATTTTGTATTGGTTTGCACAATCCCCGGTGTACGGTTACCAGAAAGTTATTTCCGATAAATATATTCACGTTAAAGGGTACAAGTCTTCTGGTCTGCTTTATGTAAAAAGGTATATGCAGTACTAGAAAGAAGTAGTCATCGTATTCATCTAATTTTGGTCTTTCAATAATGCTCAGGCAGTCTTCTATATCCAGAGGATGAAAATGAAAATGATCCCTTAAAAACTGCATATTATCCCTGCTGGGATTTTCAATATCAATCCATATAAGGTATTCGGCATTATTTATATAAGGGGGAATCTTTTTAAAAGCGATTTTTCCCAGCAATTCTTTTTTACTCTTATTGTACACCAGAGCTTTCATTGGCACTCACCCCCTGTATTTAAATCTTTATAAAATTTTATAATTTTTTATAAAAAAAAGAAATATAAATTTATTGATATATTATTGAATTTAAAGCAGATTTCGAATAGGCATCGGCAGGCAAAAATTTACTTTTATTAAGACGCTTAACTTTAATATTTTTTATCAATAGTCAAGATAGCAGCTTATGGCTTTTGGGCGACACCTTTTTTAAAATAAGAATTATTTATCCGGCAGCTGCTATTTATGGTTTTTTGATATAGATTGAAATTTATATTTATAATATAATTGATGAAAGTCTGGTTAACATAAAGGGATTAAGGTGAATAATGGTTAAAAATACTATGAGAGCTAGAAGAAAGGTAATTATAAAATTAATGGTACCGCTTACTGTTCTGTCCTTGTTTCTTTTAATTAATATCACGTCCTGTAACCTGCTGGATTTTCAAAAAGGGTTAGATGGTGAAAAATCCGGAGAGGAAGAAGCGGAGAACGGAGAGGGGGATTTGGAGCCCAAAGATATGATTACGACCCATATAATCCTCTGGGACTATATCAACACCAGGGAGAGAATTGCCCTCATAAATAGCGTGGAAAATTTTATGGCAGAAAATGACCACATCAGCATAGAAACCAGGCACTTTAGAAACCGGGAGGAATTGGAAGATCAGTTTGAAGCCGCAAGCCTGGCCAGATCGGGGCCTGAACTACTGCTGATAGGTTTTGACGGCGTTCAAAGGCTTGCTCCGGGAAATGTATTAAAAGAAATAACCGGTGAAGAAGACGGATTTGATTATTCTTCAATGCTAAACGGCCTGGTGGAAATTTCCGAGTATAAAGGCAAGAAGTATATAATTCCCTTCAGGAGTCTTGATTTTTTGGTGTTTTTATACAACGGAGATCTAATAAATGAACCCCCCCAGAGTTTTGAAGAAGTAATTGAATACTGCAGGAAAGTAAATGATTTTACACAGCAAACTTACGGATTTTTAATGGATGCCAGTGAACCAGACTGGATAATTCCACTTATAGGAGGATATTCGGGCTGGATAGTTGACTATAACTCCAATTCGCTTGCTCTGGATATAGAAGCTGTTGAAAAGACTCTGGAATTTTTAATCTATATATATAATGAGGAAAAAATTCTGCCTTCTGGTATAGAGTATGGTGAGATAAGTGACTTATTCAAGAGTGGAAATGCGCATATGATTATAGATAACGTCAATTCAATTGAAGAATATAAGGAGGAGGGATTGAATGTTGGGGTATCAAGGATACCGCTAATTTATCAGGGAGACGAATACCCCACACCCCTGATTTCTGGCCTTGGTTTTATGATAAACGTAAATTGTTATGGGAATGAGTTAGAAGCTTTAAATGAATTTATAACATATATGTTAACTGAAGAAGTACAATTGGACTGGAATTCGACTACGCAAACTTTACCGGTTTTAAAGAGCCTCGTCAATAATGTAGCCATAAGGAATGATAATACAGTTTATGGCGCTTTTCAACAGGCTGAGCTGTGCAGGGGGAAACCTTATGAGAAACTTATAATGGTAATAAGAGATGCCATAAGAGACAATGTTAGAGATGTTATATCAGGAGACATACTGCCGGCGGATGCAGCATTAAAGATTAAGGAAGATGCTTTGAGGTTAAGGTCAGAGGAGATTTTAATAGAGGAGGCAGATGAGGCAGCTGGAGCAGAAGAATCCGGCGAAGGTGAATAGGTAATCAATATAGAGAAGACCAGAGGAGTTATGAAATGAATGAAGGCAGCGGGATCAAATCTTTTTTTATAAGAGGTCTCATAATAGTAATGATTGCCATAATCTTTTTTATCGTGGGTGGAACAAGCATGCTGGGTATTCTGGCTGCGGTGAATAAAGTTACCATCGCAGATTTGTTTAAGGGAAATGCAGGAGTTGAAGAACAGGCCACTCCCGAGAAGCAGCCTGCCGAGAACGAAGGAAAAGGAATTGAAGCAGAAGTAAATACAGGGGGAGGACTTTTACTTGGTGAGTTTAATAATGCAATAAGTAAAGTTGTTGAAGAAATAACACCTTCGGTAGTAAATATAAAAGTGACTATAAAGACTACAGACATATTTGGACAGACACAGGAACAGGAAGGAATAGGTTCCGGGGTGATTTATACTGAAGATGGATATATTATAACCAATAATCATGTAGCAGGAAATGCTGAGAAACTCATGGTTACTCTTTATGATGGCAGCAATTATCCTGCAACTCTAATAGGGGCGGATGAAAAAACTGATGTGGCAGTTATAAAGATAGAAGTAAATGGCCTGATAGCTGCTAAATTCGGTTCAGAAGATGATATAAGTGTGGGAGACATAGTTATTGCAGTAGGTAGCCCTTATGGTCTTGATCAAACTGTTACCATGGGAGTAATAAGTGCCAAGGGAAGAGATATTACGATTCCAGTTAATTTAATCCAGACCGACGCAGCCATAAATCCAGGCAACAGCGGCGGTCCACTGGTAAGTTCAAACGGAGAGGTAATAGGAATTAATACCCTAGCAGCGGCGGGAACAAGTATTGGGTTTGCTATCCCCAGCAATACGGTGGTCAATATCGCAAATCAGATTATTGAATTCGGAAGAGCAAGAATTCCCTATATGGGTATAGAAATGTCTGAAAACGCTACCGATGTAATTGGAGTATACGTCAATAGTGTTTCTCAGGGATATCCGGCAGAAAAGGCAGGAGTAAAAGCAGGTGATGTGATTGTCGAAATGGATGGTGTTGAGGTTAGTAATCCATATGAGTTGTTTGCTCAGATTCTCAAACATAATATAGGAGATGAAGTAGCGGTTAAGATATACAGAAATGGGGAATACTTAACTGTTATGCTCAAATTGATCGAAGCTCCTGCAACTTAAGATGTGAGAAGAGCGGAGTGATACAGGAGAAAGAGAATATTGAATAAAAATAATAATAAAAGCAGGTATAGAGAAATAGATGAAAGAGTACTAGTTGAAAAGTCTAAACAGGGCGATAAGGCTGCTTTTGAAGGGCTGGTCAAACAATTCTCAAAATATGTCTATACTACTGCTTTTTTTATATTAAGAGACACTCATGAAGCAGAGGATGTAAGTCAGGAAGTATTTGTAAAGGTATACTTATCCATTAAGGGCTTTAGAGGACTTTCAAGTTTTAAAACCTGGATAAGAAAACTTACCGTAAATACATGCATTGACA
>CAZHOY010000070.1:0-7202 GCA_964534695.1 uncultured Actinomycetota bacterium
CTTGGTTCTAACTTCGTCCACTATTGCCAGCCACTTCAACAAAATCTGTAAAAGATATCTTGATAGGTTCAATTCAAAGTCTTTCATTTAATCGGTGTCCTTTTTCTGTTCGCAGGGCGGTGGGTGATTATGTTTACTATTATTTGGATGATAAAAAGGCTAAGCATTATAACCCCACCCGGCAAAGAGGTTTTCCAAACCATCACTACAAATCCGTAGTTCATCGCATAATAAAGAATTAAATAGGGAACTAATAGTTTCCAGTTTTTTTCAAATTTTCCCGGAAATTAATCTTCAAAATAAAATCATATAAACCTTCTATGGATAAAAATGCCAAGAAATATACTATATTGGACTGCTTTATGCTCCTTTATAACCAAGAATATTCCGTAAACTGCTGGAATCGCCAACAGTAAATAAATCCACCCGATTCGTTGCAAGATAGCTATTTTCTTCCGAATCAGAAAGACAAAAATTAAAAATAGATTATTTACAATCCCGAGAATAAAGAATAGATTTTTTAACATTTCAAATCAAATCCTTAAGATAGTTGCTATTACTTCATTATAATAAAACACTATTTGGTAATATATTTCAATAAGTAAATGGAATGAAATATATAACCTTTAAATAAATTAATTCCTTTAAAAATTGGTTCGAAATTTCACTACTTGGGGCATCAAAGATGTGCAGTAAGAGCAGTAGCCACAAACAGTTATTACTATCTACAAAATCTACAAACTACCTGTGACTAATAGACTGTTATGGATAGAAATCCTCTGTATAGAAGTTCTGAGAGATAGCCGAATATGAGCCAGAAGGGTAAGTATAAAAGATTGACTATGCCCATTACGGTCCACCTGGTCTTATATTCCCAGGGGCATTTTTTAATAGTGAGTTTCAGCAGATAACCATAAGCAAATTCACCAATAAATATCACTATCAGATATATAAACCCTCTTGCTATAAAAGGGATAAATTTAATTAAACTATACAGTGGTCCAATTATTATTCCCCAAATTCCATAAAGAGGAAACATCCAGAGATAAGACCTACCCTTAAAAGCAATATCTTTATATCTGATATAATCATGAATAGAAGAGAAAAATACTTCAATACCAATTCCAAAAAAACTAAAAATAAAGAATAAGATAAGATATTTCATAAATATATATTAACATTTAACTATAACTTTGAATAATTAACCTTTTATAATAGGTCATACATTAAAAATCTGTTATCATAGCTAATAAAAAAACTGCTTTTGTTATTCATGAAAAACTTAAATGATGTAAATTTATTAATCTTTGATCTGGACGGTACCATACTTCAGTCCGAGGATGCAAATCTTGATGCCATGAACAAAGCCTTTTTAAGGATGAATTTAAATATCCCGTTAAACATTGATGATGTTAAGGTTTTTCTGGGAGGGTCATCTGATGATTTTTATAAGAAGATTTTACCGCCGGAAAAGATCCCATATCTGGATAAAATAAGAGAAAAAGTAAGGGATGAATATTACACTTCCTTTTTAAAATTCGGAAAACTTTATCCAGACGTTTTAAAAACTCTGGATATTTTAAAAAAGAGAAAGTACAAGATGGCTATCTGCAGCAATTGTTCGGTTAAATATCTAAAGGCTGTGCTTTCCGTGTTTAAGATTAAAAAGTTTTTTGACTGTATAGAATGCACTCAGAAGTATCAATCAACCAAGACAGAGCTGGTAAAAAAAATAATAAAATCTCTGGGATTCCCCAAAGCAGCATTTGTGGGGGACAGGTCGGTAGATATTGCTGCAGCCAGGGAAAATAAGGTTCCATCAATAGGAGCTTTATACGGATACGGCTGCGGTGAGGCCGGGGGAGCAGATATTACCATTGATAGATTTTCCGACCTTGCCAAAATCTTTGACAGGAAAATTCCCATATTTGATAAGATGCTGGAGGAAATTGCCGGAAGGAAGCAGAAGGATAGACCGTTTGTGGTTGGAATAAGTGGAATCGATGCATCCGGTAAAACCGATTTTGCAAAATCTTTTGAACATTTTTTAACCTCAAGAAACTATAAGATGCAGATGATTCTGCTGGATGATTTTCACAATCCTAAAAAAATAAGATATTCGGGTAAGGACGAAATAGACAGTTACTACAATAAAAGCTTTAATCTTGCCCTTATTATCAATAGATTGCTCAATCCAATCAGCAGGGGTAAAGATTTCAGTATCAAATTGAAGTTGCTTGATTTATATACGGATAGGTTTGAAGCAGAGAGGAAGTATTTTATTGACAGGGACACAGTGGTTATTTTTGAAGGAGTTTTTCTGTTCAGAAAAGAGCTGTCCTCTTATATTGATTATAAAGTGTTTCTTGAAATACCTCTTAAGGAAAGCATGCACAGGGCAAGAAACAGGGACACTAAAATATTCGGTAAGGAAATTTTAAAAAAATATAAAAGTAAATATATGCCCGCACAAAAGATGTACTTTAATCAGTATCCTCCATATAAGGTTGCGGATATGGTTATCGATAATCTGAACTGGGAATTTCCGGTAATTAAAAAGTGCGGGAAATTATAGATAGCTGTTAGTTATTTTTTCTTTGGAACAAAGTCCAGGGATATGGAGTTGACACAGTGCCTTACGTTTTTAGGGGTAAAACCCTCACCCTCAAATACATGGCCCAGATGACCGCCGCATCCGGTGCATATAATCTCTGTTCTTATCCCGTTGCTGTCAGGAACCCGTTTTACTGCTCCGGGGATTTCATCATCAAAACTGGGCCAGCCACAGCCTGATTTAAATTTGTTCTCGGATCTGTAGAGCGGTGATCCACACTGGCGGCAGACATAAGTCCCTTCCTTAAAAAAGTTTTCATACTTGCTGCTGAACGGAGGTTCCGTGCCCTTGTCAATTATCACCCTTTTTTCTAAAGAAGTAAGCTTTCTCTTTTTCATTACTTAAAATATTATATAGCGGTTATAATAAAAGTATGATAAATTTGCTATAAGTTATTTTGATAGATATTAAGCGCCGCACCTACATTATACATATATAAGTTATTTAATGTAATTATTGATGAAGGCTAATAGCTTTGATACTTATAAAAACCGGACTCCCCGCGTAATTGCTGTCTCCAGCCAGAAGGGCGGGGTAGGTAAAAGTACAACAGCTATAAATGTGGCCGCTTATCTGGGAGAGTATGGTTACAGAACCATACTCGTGGATATGGATCCCCAGAGTAATTCCACCAGCGGGATAGGTATAGACTATAAAAGACTGGATACCTCTATTTATGATATTCTGATCCACAACGAAAATCCTAATAATGTGATTATGGAAACACCATATAAAAATCTGATGATGCTGCCGTCTAATAATTCTTTACTGGATGCCGAAATCGGACTTACTGTTTTAAACGGGAGAGAACTAAAACTTAAAAATGCCCTGGAAAAAATTGAATATGATTTCGATTTTGTTATCATAGATTGTTCTTCATCACTGGGACCTCTTACCACCAATGCTCTTGTTTCAGCTGGAGAGATAATAATTCCTATGCAGTGTGAGTTTTATGCCATGGAAGGGGTCTACAGATTAATTGAAGCTATAAACAATATTAAGTACGGTTTAAATAATTCGCTGGAAATAACAGGTATAGTATTTACCATGTATATGAGAACAGTATTATCCAGGCAGGTAATAAAAAAGGTAAAAAAACATATGCCCGGCAGAGTATTTAATACCATTATCCCCAAAAACGTCAGGCTGGTGGAAGCACCCAGTATGGGTAAGCCTATCAAGACCTACGATCCGTTTTGTAAGGGTGCACAAGCTTATAAAAATTTGACCAGAGAAATTATAGAAGCCGGAAGTAAAGCTGAGAAAAAAGAGATTTTTACCTTTCCCAGAAAATTTCTAGATTTCTGGGATACTGGTGCGTCTCCCAGGCATGCGGTAAAAAGACACTAATTTACCTTATAATGGGTAAATAAAATATTTTTATTTTTAATATCATAATATTATAATATTATTTAAGTTGATTAGTTTTAGGAGGGAGATTTTAATGAATAAAGAATTACAGGATCAGGGCCCAAGCGGTCTCTCAATCGCAGCGTTGGTAACAGGTGTTTTATAGATGTCAATCATACCGATTATACTGGGCGCAGTCGATCTCAGCAGGATAAAAAGGGGAGAATCAAGTCCGAAAGGCAAGGGCTTTGATATAGCAGGCATAATACTTGGAGCGCTGGGGGTAGCAACCTGGTTAATAACTGGTATTATAATGGCTATAGCGGGTTCGATTTATTATTTTTCATAAAAGTTTTTATATTAATCTGCAGCAGTATTTATATGAGGATAGGATTATTTAAGCTCCATGCAAATGGGGCTTAAATATTTGGAATTATCTTTTTACTTTCAGGACAGGCGGTTTTTTAGGAGCAGGTTTGCTCTGTTTGGTTTTTAAGGCCGGTTTTTTTCTAGTAGCAGATTTGCCTTTGCCAGCCGGTTTTTGTTTTTTGGCACTGGAAGGTTTTTTAATTTGAATTTTTTCCGTAGACGGTATTTTAACTGATTTCTTTATAGAGGTTTTGACCTTTTTGCCTGAAGCAACCGGCTTTTGTGATTTTACTTCTTTTTTTATTGATGTAATTTTTTTTAAGATTCTTTCGGCAGAGTCCAGATCTTCTCTGTAACGGGTATCATATGCAGGATTAAAAAACCTGTTGCCCCTGTGATATTTGGTATCGATAAAGGTCAGTTTCTTAAAATCATTTACATCAGTGATAAAATCAGGGGGCAGTGTTTTTAGCAGGTTTACGGTGCTGACATGCCAGTTTCTGAATCCGAAATCCCTGCTGCTTAAATTTTTGATTGATTTGATTTCCTTTAATTTTTTTTCAATTTTTTCCAGAAGTTCTTTTTCCATTATCTATCTCCGGCTCAATATACGATTGAATAGGATTTATTTTATCATATTCTTTACCAATTATGAATTTTAATGACGTTAAATTTTGGAATTATTTTACATGTAGCTGAATAAAACCTTGAATATTAATATAGCTTTAAATATAAAGACAATTGTTTTAAAATCTTTTATAAAAATGATTGATAATTATTAGGTTAACCTTTAGCTTATGGTTAAAAATAAAAGAGACATTCTCAAGAATTACCTTCTGGAGATTCCTAATTTTCTTTCTATTTTTATAGTACCTGTATTTTTTGTAACTGCCAGCCATATGCTTTTGGAAATGAGCAGGACCACCGATTACAGTATCGGTAATTTAAGCCTGATTTTTACTTTTTTTAACGGTGGGCTGACAGCAGGACAGCTGACCTCCATATTTTACAACCGCAAATTTAAAAAAATTCATATAATTCTGGCAGGATATATAATTATCATTCCCTGCCTGATATTACTGATGCTGGTTAGAGATTTATATCTTTTCTATATATTCTATTGCCTTATTGGTTATTTTGCAGGAGTTATATGGATGCAGGCAACCAAATATATTCTGGAAAATGATATTAAAAACAAGGACAGGCTGTTTACCATATTTTTAAATTTTTATCCCATTGGGCACATAACTGCTCCTTTTATTGCCTCATATTTGATTAACCATGAGATCAGCTGGAGATATTCTTATATGGTTATGATCTTTCTGGTGGTTATCATATTTATCCTTTATTTTACTTTGAAAAAATTCAGGAAAACTGAAGTATATTATGAAGAAGAGAAAAAATTACAATTTAAGAAAATCTTTTTTGACCGGAGGTTAAATATAATATTCATTTTAGGCTGTATACCGCTTACGTTTTATGCTATTTCCGAGACAGTTATTTCTACCTGGGCATCTCCTTTCCTGCAGAGTGTCAAATTCTTTGATGTTCAAACGGCTGGCCTTACGGTTTCCATATTCTGGATAGCTGTAATCGCAGGCAGGATAATAGTAAGTGCTGTAGCGGGGAGATTTAAGGCAAATTATATAATCATGGTTTTATCAGTTATGGCCATAGTTCCTATAATTGTATTCATTTCTGTAAAGTCTGCCTATGCTGCCATGATTACGGTAGCCTGTGCCGGTCTTGGTTATTCGGGAATAATCACTCTGGGGATTTCCTCGGCAAGCACGGTTTATAAAAAGGGGAGAGGGGTGCTGGCCAGTATTGTTTTTGCTGCTGCAAACTCCGGCATTTTTATTGCTCCTTTTATAACCAGATTTGTTTCTGGGTTTAGCATGAACTTATCCATTGCTGTTGCCCCTCTTTCTATGGCTTTAATGTTTCTGTTTATAATAGGAAAAAATATTTTTGAAAATAATTCGGGGAAAATCGTAAATAAAATTAAAAAATGATAACATTATATAGAGGAAGCTAAAAATTCTAACTATATCAGGGAACGGGAGATATTATGAAAATTGAAAGCACAGTTTTCGAGAACAATAAATTGATTCCACCGAAGCATACCTGTGATGGGGAAAATATAAACCCCCCGCTGCTGATAAGTGATGTTCCTGAAAATGCAAAGAGTCTGGTACTGATAGTGGATGATCCCGATGCCCCGAGGGGAACATGGGTTCACTGGACGGTATGGAACATAGATCCGAAGATTGAGAATATTTCAGAAAACAGCTGCCCCGGTGGCGGAGTAGAGGGTATGACTGATTCAGGAAGTACCGGATATTCGGGACCATGTCCTCCTTCGGGAACGCACCGTTATTTTTTCAAACTTTTTGCACTGGATACAACTTTAAATCTGGATTCTTCAGCAAAAGCACAAGACATTGAAAGAGAAATAGAAAATAACATTCTGGCCCGGGCACAGCTGGTAGGATTGTACAAGCGTCAGTAATTTATGGGTTTATATATTTTTTGACTAAATCAATAATCCGGGGAATCTTTTGTTCAATTTTGCCGGACAGCTTCATGGAAAAAGTAAAATCATTATCTGCACTGTCTTTTCCGGATATGTCAACTCCGATTAAATATCCGCTGATCCTTATTTTATAGGTCATGTAAAATAAATTCAGTACATCTGCAACAGAAGTTTGATGAAATGAGATGAAATCCGTACCGGGATATTTTGAACTGGCCATACCGTAAAAATCATCCAGGGGTATGACATATAAATCTCCTTTTGAGGGAGTATTTTTTTGGGCTTTACTATTCGGAGTTTTAGAGGAAGCGCCGGACAGCTTTATGGCATCTA
>CAZHOY010000071.1:0-1053 GCA_964534695.1 uncultured Actinomycetota bacterium
GCTACTGGTGAATTTTTATTTTATCCTTTTTATTTTCAAATTCAATAGGTTTAAAATTATTATTTTTATTGATACTTCACATATACGATTTTAACTATTTAAGAGTTGCGTTTGCAACTTATTAATATTTGTACCTTGAAAATTAAATATGTTATATTCCTGTAAATCTTTTTTAAAGCCTTAAAAGAAATCTGATAGATACAGTGGATCAACTTTAGAGGCTACTTTCTACCATTTATTAAAGAAGAAAAACTGCATCCAGGAAAGATTTTTCTTGATTTTGCTCTCTAAGAAATCGAAGCTAAAGTAACTATTTTCGCTTTTTTCTTATCCTGAGTCTGTCTTTTGAAAAAACACAGAAATTTTCTTCCAATTCGCCGGAGTAGTTTATTAGAATTTCTGAAAGAATTTTTATTTTCTTATCACCACTACAATTTTCAGTTCTTAAAAGCAAAATGCCCTTATGTATTAGACCTGAATTGTAAACAAGTTCTCCAAAGTCTTTATCCATGGTGATAATAATCCTATTATCTTTAGCAGCAATACCAATTATTTCAGAATCATTCATGCTAGGATTTATTTTTCTTACAGATAAAATATCATAACCGCTTTTATGTAGAAAGTCCTCAACTTTTTTACCGACACCGACGTCAACAAGAAATCTTAGACCAGGAGTGGGCATGCTTAAACACCTATTTTATATATTTTCTCTTCCTCTACTAATTCAGCTGCATAAAGCAGAGCAGCTTCAATATCTTCTTTTTCTAATTCAGGATAATCTTCTAATAATTCATCAGTGCTTATACCTGCTGCAAGTGCCTTTAGAATTTGATCCACAGTTATTCTTAACCCTCTGATGGTTGGTTTTCCAACCATAACCTTTGGATCTATAGTTATCCTATATAATAATTCCTTCTTTTTCATTTCATTATCTATCCTCCACAACAAATATATATTTTTATTATATTTCTTTTCTCTGGAATATAAAAGAAATAAGATGTAAGAATTTAGAATTGCTTTTGGATCATTTCTACTTCTCTTCCGAATAAAACG
>CAZHOY010000071.1:1063-7115 GCA_964534695.1 uncultured Actinomycetota bacterium
TTTTAATTAAAAATAATAGCTATAACTATAAAAATTTATACAAAACCAATAGAATAAAAGAAAATAAATGAAATGAAAAAACTTCTGGATAATATCCTTAATTATACTTAAAAATATTCTTATCCCTTGTTCTGATATTTTATTAACTATGATCCGGAATGCTCCCAGACTGTAATCATCATTAAGCTCTTCCGCTTTTTTTTCCAGCAGCTCCTTTTCAAGACAAAATCAGTTTCTTATCTGGCCATCTCTTAAGTTATCTTTACTCATTGTAAGACTTTCTTTTTTTAAGTCTTTTTCTAAAGTAAAAAGTCCAGCTTTATACCGAGCTTTTTATATTTATATAACTTTGATTTTCTTTTTAAATTTAAGATCTACATTAATTGAATTATCTTCGCCATTTGCTAAAACTGGTGCTATATCCTCTGGGTTTTTATTCTGTAAACAATTTACTCATTGATTTTATCCTTTTTATTTTCAAATTCAACAGGTAATTTTATACATTCTTATTTCTCATTAAATTTTTACTCTTTACCATTTCTTTAGAATTTTCTATATCTGTTCCCATTCTAATAAATCACTATAAACTTATTGTTTTTTATCTAGCTCTACAACATAAGGTTTTATGTCAATAACAGGAGTGCCGTCAAGCATGTCCACATCCCTTACCTTAAGCAGGTTGTCATCTATGCTTATCAACCTCAGTATAGATAGACCTATATGATTGGGTCTGTAGGGTGATCTGGTTGCAAAAACACCTCTTGGACTATCACTGCCGGGAGGTCTGGCTATAAGACTGTATTTCTCAATTCGGTCAAAATAAAAAAGAATAATTATATGCTTGAACTGCTCAATACCTTTAAGACCTTCAAGATAATGCTTGTAGATCTCAATAGTCCCTTCCACTCCACTGGAATATATTGTCTGGCGAGGCACCTGGCATCTCCTTTTATAGGGTGTGTATATCTTTCCAATTGGAATTATTTCATATTTTATCATATTACTTTAACCTTTCTTTTTTTACAGTACCATTTTTAAGCCTTAAAACTCTATCACTAACTTTTCTTGCTACTCCAAGGTCATGGGTTATAAAAAGCATTCCCAATCCTCTCTCTTCTTGTATGCGGTTCAAAAGCTTCAAGACTTTAGCCTGTATGCTTGGATCAAGGAATGACGTGGGTTCATCTGCTATTAGCAATTTAGGTGATAGAATAAGAGCTCTGGCTATAATCACCCTCTGCAGTTCTCCACCACTCAAATGGTGTGGATATGAATTGAGAAAATTTTTATCTATGGGAAGCTCTGCTTCAGCCAATACCTTCTTCACTGCCTCTATTCTCTCTTCATAGTTTCCCCATTTCTGTATTTCCAGAGGTTCCATAACCACATTAAGAATATTTAGGCGGTGTGATACTGCAGATCTTACATCCTGAAGGATCATCTGAGCTTTGCTATAAAATCTAACATCCCACTTTTTTACCAGTTCATTTTCTAAATATATTTCCCCAGCCTCAGAGTTTAGAAGCCCCATTATTACTTTAGCCAGAGTGGTTTTACCTGAACCACTTTTACCCAGAAGGGTTACCGTTTCTCCTTCATAAAGTTCAAGACTGACAGATTTTAATACCTCCACTTTACCATATGATTTGCTTATATTTTTAACTTCAAGTAAGGGAATTATGCCATCTCTATGACAGGCAAGTTTTATTTCTCCGTACTCCTTAAGCCCGGGTTTCTTTATTTTACATATTTCAATACACTGTGTACATCTTGGCCAGAAAGGACATCCAGAATTAATAAATTCAGGTTTTCCTCTTATTCCCTGAAGATCCTTTGTCCTTTTCATTCCCGGATACGATCTTATGAGACCTCTGGTATAAGGATGTCTGGGTTCCGAGAAAATTTTTTTCGTGGGTCCAAGCTCAACTATATTACCGCCATAAATAACCATCGTCTTTTTTGAAAGTTTCTCTGCTGTATCCAGATCATGGGTTACTAAAAGTATCGCTCTTGATTTACTTAATTCTTTTATAATTGAAATAAGGTTATCCTTAGTTTCAAAATCCAGAGATGAAGTGGGCTCATCCAGTATAACCAAATTTGGATCCAGTATATACGCCATAGCTACTAAAACTTTCTGTTTTTCTCCCATACTTAGTTGATGAGAATAAGCATTAATTCTTGAAATAGGAAAATCAACTGTTTTTAGCATTTCTTGAACCAAAAAGCTATTCTTATTTTTATTAACCAGCTCATTTATTTGCTGGTATACAGTTAAAGTAGGATTTAAAATGTTATCTACATTTTGAAAAACAATTGAAATTTTTTTCCACCTTATTGTTCTTAAACCTGATTCTTTGGCTCTACATATATCCATCCCGCCGAAAAGTATCTCTCCGGATATCTTTGCATCCTCAGATTGTTGGGAAATCAGCCCCATTATACTCAAAGCCAGAGTTGTCTTCCCGGTACCGGATTCTCCCACTATAGCAACAATATCATTCCCGGCTAATTCAAAACTTAAACCTCTAAGTATATTTTTCTTACCATAGGAGACCTTAAGATTATTTACTCTAAGCATTACTTAACCTCGGATCTATTATTTTCTCCATTAAGTTACCCAGAAAAGTAAATGATAACAGAATTAAAGAAAGGAGTATGCCGGCAGGTAAAAGCCACCACAACCATACAGGCAGGTAATAAAACTTAAAAGCGTTATGCATTATATTACCCAGACTTATGGTGGTAAGACTGGATACGCCTATAAAAGCCATTCCTGCCTCAATAAACACAGCTGAGCGGGCATTCTGTATAAATGATACTATTATTATATTTCCCAGATCCGGTATTATATGTCTTGCCAGTATATAGAACTTCTTTGCGCCAAAAGTCCTTGCTGAATATATATGTATCCTCTCCCTTAAGGCAAGTGTCTGACCCCTTATAATTCTTGACCCTCCCTGCCAATGCAGTAAGGAAATCATTACTACAAGGCTTAGTATATTCGGTTTTACAAAGGCTGATACCAGTATAAGTATTATTATAGTAGGCATAACCAGAAATGCATCTATAATTCTCATTACCACCGTATCAAATATTCCACCGATAAAACCGGAGCAAACACCTACAAAAACACTAATTGAGGTAGCCAGCATTCCAACACTAATAGAGACAAACATTGAAGTTCTAAGTCCGTAAAGAAGTCTTGAAAATATATCCTGTCCAAGGTCATTTGTTCCAAGGTAGTAGCTGGTGCTTGGTTCAGAAAGTATTGATTTACTAAAAGCCTGAGGATCACTAGTAAAAAAGGGGGCAATTACAGCAAATAAAAGCAGGATTATAATTATAATAAGTCCAACCTGAGCATTCTTATCTTTCTTTATGTTTTGTTTTAAACTAATATGCATATTCTATCCTTGGATCAAGTTTTACATAAAAAAGATCCATTAAAAAATTAATGACCAGAACTAAAACAGCAACAAAAAGGAAACTTCCCTGAATCACAGGGTAGTCCCTATTTAATATAGAGTTATATATAAGGCTTCCCATACCGGGATAAGAAAAAACTATCTCAATAAAAATGGTTCCGGTTATCATCATGGTGCCCAGTTTTAACCCGGTTTGAGTAGCTACAGGTATAAGTGAATTTCTACCCGCGTGCTGATATCTTATCCTGATGTCTTTTAATCCCTTTGCCCTGGCCAGAAGAATATAAGGCTCCTTTAAATTGGATATCATAGAGTTTCTGGTTAAAAGGTAACTAGAGGGAAGAAATACAAAAACCAGACTAAAAAGTGGAAGTATAAGATGCAGCAAGAAATCAATTGACAGGCCAAAACTCCCCAAACCTGAATACATAGTCCTGGCACCCTGGAAGGGCAAAATATTTAAAATCACCCCGAACACAATTAAAAAACATGCACCAATAAAAAAGCTGGGGAAGCTTGAGGAAAAAATTACTAAAAATAGAATAAATTTATCCAACTTTTTCCCTCTCCTCCAGCCCGACTCTATTCCCAGCACAACCGCCAGAAGAGTAGATATAGATATTGCTAACCCCATAAGTATTATGGTATAGAGGATATAGGATAGTAATAAATCTATTACAGGTCTCTTATAGTAAATAGAATACCCCAGGTTACCCTTAAATATAGAGGTTACATATAACAAATACTGAGTTAGAATCGGTTTATCCAGGTTATAAGTGCTGCTTATATACTCTCTGGTCTCAGCAGAAAGCTTCAACAAAACCTCATCCCCATATATAGCATTCAATGGATCCCCGGGGAGTAGTCTTGGAACTATAAAATTTAAAGTTATGATTATAAAGAATGCAATTATATAACTTAAATACTTTTTTTTCATATTAAATATCTATGAAAGCTATTTTGTTTATAGGAATGGGAATGCCCATGGATACTCCACCCTCGGTATAAAATATATTAGCTTTCTCATTATGAGCCCAGTACCATCTGGGATAATACAGAGTTACAGAAGGCAATTCCTCTGCATATATTTCCTGTATCTCGTAAATCATTTCTCTCCTAATATTCTGATCCATTTCTTTTAACTGGGACCGCATCAGTTCTATCATCCTTTCATTTTCAAAATAACGCACACTGTTAAAGCCTTCCCCAATTATTACCCGGTTAAGCGATTCCGGATCTCCTCCAAGACCGCCGTGTCCGCTAATTGCCAGATCGAAATCCCAGTTCTCTATCATGCTGTCAAGTGTTTTAGACTCATAACTCACCAGCTCAATTTTTATTCCTGCATCTTCCAAATTTTCTTTTACAATTTGGGCATCCCTTTCAAAATCCCCCTGGCTTACTGCCAGCTCTAATATAAGGGTATCTCCATCTTTGTGGTAATACCCGTCATCACCTATTATCCAGCCCAGATCTTCTATTAAGTCACCGGCTTTTGAAGAATCATGTTCATATTGAGGAGTATCCTTATAGTACCAGAAACTATTTGCCGGCGGCATAAGGCCTGCACTACCCTCAACTGCAAAACCTCTCTGTGAAATCTCCACTATCTGCTTCTTATCTATAGCATAGGCCAGAGCCTGTCTGAATGATTTTTTCTCAAGCAAGTTATTAGATTGGTGGTTTATTATAAGTTTTGCCGCCCATATGGGAGGTTCTTCTTCTAATACAAATCCATTCTGTTCAAGATCCTCTGTCACATCGGGAGGAATTGAACCTGCATCTATTTCACCGTTCTTTAACATTGCGGGTGTGGTTTCCTCGGAAATTTTAACAAATGCAAGATTTTCTACATTTACCTTACCGAGATAATAATCATGATTAGCTTCATAAAGGTAAGAGCCTTCACTGCTATTATAATCCTTAAGCATAAATGGTCCCGTACCTATAAGCGCATCACTCCCGGTATAGGATAGGGGTTCTTCTATATTTTCCCATATATGCCTGGGAAGTATAGGAAGCGTACCAGCAATATTATTTAAAAAAGGTGCATATTTCTCACTTAAAGTTATATTTACCGTATAATTGTCTATTTTCTCTACAGATTTTATAAAACTTGAGTCCACCCATACCCATGGATGATCCTTTATATAATCAAACGTAAAGACAACATCAGAAGCATCAAATGGTTCTCCATTATGCCAGGTAACATCTTCTCTCAGCTTAAAGGTAAATACATTTTCACTTCCATTATAATCCCAACTTTCAGCAAGTAACGGAATAACTTCTCCTTCCTTATCTTTCCATACCAGGGTATCGTAAATAAGACTCATTCTAATATAACCTGGTCCCCTGGAATACATTCCATATGGAGATGGAAACCCCCAGTCACCGGTAGAGTCTCCAATCCTTACTATATCCTGGGCTTGATTACTGCTGACTCCTGAACATGCCACAGAAAAGATTAGTAAAGTCAATGCCAGCAAGATTATAAATATTTTTTTCACTTTTGCTCCTTCCTATTTTTTATAACTAATTCCATATCCATCCATATAAAAATACCATTCACCCGAACATGTAATACAAACAGGTTTCCCTTCCTTTATTCTTGCTCTGCTCTCCAT
>CAZHOY010000072.1:0-7099 GCA_964534695.1 uncultured Actinomycetota bacterium
CGTTAACCGATGATATAACAATCATATAATCCTCCCCCAGATCAAATCCCACGGGACATATCAGATTTCCCACGTTTTCAATTATTATTAAATCCAGTTTCCTTATTTTTAATTTTTCTACTGCTTTTTCCACCATCCCGGCATTTAAATGACAGGACCCTCCTGTATTTATTTGAACTACATTATCTGTAAATTTTTTTATCTTTTCAGCATCATAAGTCGAGGAAATATCACCCTCGATTACTCCAATTTTTATGGTGCCTTTTAGTCTTTTTATGGTTTCAATAATTAAAGAAGTTTTTCCTGCTCCTGGCGAGGACAGCAGGTTTAAAACCAGAATATTATTATCTTTGAACAACTTTCTATTTTTATCAGCCTGTTCTTTATTGTACTTTAATACATTTTTAATTACTTCTATTTTCATTCTATGCTACTATTCAACAAAGATAATATATCTTTGAAAAAAATTTCCTAAAAATTTACATTATCTTACCCTAATTAAACTTAATGTCAATTTTATAAAAAAAGGTGCTAATCTTCATTATTAGTAGTCCATTTGAAAATTAAATTATATATTGATATAATCTCGCATCAATTTTATATTAATATTTGTAGTTCTTTTATAATATACTATCATGAAAGGATTTGTATATGGTAGATGTCCTGCCTCTTAACGGACTTATTTATAATAAAAACAGAATCGGAAATATTTCTGATGTAATCTCCCCTCCTTATGATGTAATTTCACCGCTTCTCGAAAAAAAATTATATAACCTCAACTCCTACAATATCATTAATCTAATACTGCCCTGGGGCAGCGACAGAGACAAATATAATAATGCGAGCAAAATCCTCTACCGCTGGATAGAAAATGATATTTTAAAATTCGATAGCAAGAAATGTTTTTATATTTTTGAAGAAAATTATTACCTTAATAATAAAAGAAAAAAAATTATTGGCTTTATCGGCCTGACAAAAACCGAACCTTACAGCCAGCTGAAAATAATCCCGCATGAACAAACATTATCAGAGTTCAAGCAGGATAGGCTCAATTTGCTAAGAAGTTGCCGGACAAATTTTGGTTTTGTATATACTCTTTACAGAGACAGGCAAAATAAAATACTTGATATTTTAAAAAATACCATGCAAAAAAACCCATTTATACATACAACGGCAGGATATGACACCTCCATGAGTTTTAAGATATGGAGAATCTCAAATATATCGGAAACAAAAGAAATAATAAAAATAATGAAAGGCAAGAAATTAATAATAGCCGACGGTCATCACCGCTATGAAACATCTGTAACCTACAGACAAGAACACAGTAGTTTAAAAAATAGGCAAAGAAAGGATTTGCTAAATCCTGAAGATTTTATATTAACCCTGTATATTGAAAGCAGCCAAAAGGATATTCAGATATATCCCACTCACAGGAAAATTAAATTTAAATCTTATCCCGGTCTGGATAGTATATTGGAAAAGTTGAATAACCATTTTTACATTAATCCGGAAACTTTCAAATCCCATAAATATTTAAGTCACAGACTCCTGCATTCAAAATCCAGGGGACTAAAAAGTCTTTACATTTACGCTGAGGGTAAGAAACTATACTTTGTGACTTTAAAACCGTCCTCTTCCAACTCTAACAATCATATAAAACAGAACCATAGATCTTATTTAAATTTTGATTCGGATATAATTAATAAAATTTCCAACCAGTTTGAAATAAAAAAGATTGATTTTACTCATTCTGTAAATAATGTAATAAAGGAAGTAGATAGCAGAGAATTTGATATTGGAATATTGTTGAATTCCCTTACCGTGAAAGAACTGGAAAAAATTTGCATGTCAGGAGATTTAATGCCGCAAAAATCCACTTACTTTTATCCCAAACCCTGCACCGGACTGATTATGTATAAATTTGATAAATAATTACCCTGCCAATAATTCTACTGTTATTTATATGATCTAAAATTCCAGAGGAGAAATATATTTACCTTTTTTATTTGCCAGCTGTTCCAACCTTAACTTCTGTTCTTCTAGTATTTCATATAATATATCCGGAACTGCTGAGCCCAGCCCCTTATAGATGTTTATAATTCTATCTATTTTAGAAATGTTTTCAGGAATTCTTAATGTAAATTGTTCTACATATTTTTCTCTGCTGTAATCTTTATCAAGCACATCTTTAAATAACCTTTTGAGATCTTCATATTCCGGAATAAAACCTATTCCTGTATCTATTGCTTTTACATCGCCGTGGACACGAAGCTCCATCCATTTCAGCCAGACTCTTTTATCGGCCTTTTCGTTTAGATAATCACCGTTTTTCCCCTTTAAAAAATAATTAACGCTGAATATTTTGGGTGGATTTTTAAGTGATTCTCCGAATTTAAGATTAATATCTACATATTTACCCACGGGAATTGAAAGAAAATCCATATTGGACATGGGATTAAATTTTCTTACACCTGTTTTCCCAAGAGTGGCCGCAGTTGTCTCGGACTCTATGGAAGCGCCCATGCTTACAATCCCATGTTCCCAATTATATGCTTCCAGGACCGGCACCAGTGTATCAGAATCCCTTCCCCCATATATTATTCCCCCTATCTTAACTCCTTTGGGATTATCATAATTTACATCAAGATTACCCAAATTTTTAAGGTTAACTGTAAATCTCGCATTTTTATGAGAAGGCGGTATCTCTTTCCCTTCCGCATCTTTTTTCCCTTCATGCCAGCTGCCAGAGTGATTTATTCCTTTTTCAGGTGCTTTTCCCGGTTTACCTATCCAGTAAGCTCCGCCATTTTCAGTTACCAATATGTTTGAAAATATAATCTCATTCGGCTTATTTATAACCTCCCATATTACTGGATCATCATCGGGATTAATATCCTGTATTATGCCGAATATTCCTATTTCAACGTTAACCGCATATACCTCGTTTTCAATATTTTTGATATAAACAATATCATCTCCCACTATTGTCTCGCCCGGAATCATTGCCGTAGAAGTTTTTCCGCACATTGACGGAAAAGCACCGGTAAAATATGTTACCCTTCCCTCCGGACCGTGTATTCCGGAAATAAACATATGCTCTGTCAGCCAATCTTCTTTTGAAGCCCTATTTATTCCCAGACGCATTGCAAGTTTCTTGTGCCCTATGGTATTTCCTCCATACTGAGTATTTACGGAATATACAATATCCTCCTCGGTATCCATGTATATTCTTCTTTTATCCACATTTACACTTACACCGTTCTTAATTTCTCCTTCCGAGTGTACAAACTGGAAGTAATCTTTGTAATTCCCAAGTCTTCTGAATTCCTCATATCCCGATCTGTAAAGAATAATCTCGGAATGTGCCACATAGCTTGAATCTGTCAGTTGTATTGCAGGTATTGAGAAATCGGAATTTACCGGTCCCAAACAGAAAAACAGAATGTATAGCCGCCTACCCTGCATTATGTTTTTCATTAGCCCAGAAATCTCTTTAAGGCCGTTATCTTTATCAATGATATTTAAGTTATTCCCCAAAAAAACTCCCTTAGGAACCAGAAACCTGGTTCTCTCTTTATCTCTGGCCTGATCATAATAACCGTCAAAATGAACCGTATGTCCCTCTATGGAAAGCTTCCTTTCTTCACCATCTTCCAACGCTTTCTTTCTAATATAATTAAAATCATTTTCAGAATCATTACAAACAAAAACAGATTCAGGATTCAGAAGCTTAACAAATTTTTCAATAAATTTAGATATATAATTGTTTTTTAACTGAATTACTTTATCGTAATCTTTCTGACTGCACCTGCTTTTTAGTTTTTCTAAATCTTTACCCATGCTTCTCTCCGGCTGTAGTTTTTATAAATCGTATCTATTTTTAAAATTATCTTTTATTCTTTTAAAAAATATGTTTTTTATAAATAAATTAAACTTTTTAAAATTATACTAAAAAAAATATTAAATATATAGATATAATCATAAAAATTTATAAATTTTATAGAAAATTAAAGAAAATTAAAAAAATATTTATTTTTAGCCGTATTTTGAAAAAAATACTATTTTTTAAAATTTTATCCAGCTTATTCTTAAAAAACCGGTTAACCTATACCTGCTAATTTTTTAAAAAACGTAATACCCAATGACTACTTATGAAATTAAATCTTACGCTGTGCAGATTATTTTATAAGAAATTTCTTTAAATTCCTGATTTGATTGAAATGGCCGGATATGGTTGCCCTGTTATTTTCTATCTCAACTAAAATATTGGCATATCTGCCTCTTTTTTCTTTAAATATGTAGAGATCATCATCATATACATCAAGCTCGTAATTTATCCTGGATATGGCAGTGTTCATTCTGGAAAGAAAATAATCTTTATCCCTGAAATCGATAGTGCTTTTATAGGGCATAAGTGATATTCCTAAAATAATTGCAAGTATAAATCCGAAAGAAATGCCTACTATCAACCCAAATTTTACTGCCTGGTAAATACTTTCAAAAAAATCCATCTGCATCTCCCGGATACCGCCTCCCAATACGGCAAATAAAATAACTGCAAGCATGGGGCCTATTATGGTTCCATACAAAAATGTAAAAGCTACATTAATTATAATAATTTTTTTAAACTTTATTTTTTTCACTTTCCCAGTTAAATTCGTCATATCTACAACTTATTATAACTTAATTACTTTATTTTCTGAACACGTTCTCTTGCTGCACCCTAAATTTTTCAAAAAATGTTGGGCATATTATCTTTTACCTTCTGCCTCTTTTCCCATATTTCATTAGCAGCAAATAACTTATGGCACTAAAGGTTTTAAAATAATCCTTTCTACTATAATATATGACATATAAACTTATTTTAATTATAAATACCTTTTTAATAATAATTTACAATTAAGAGAGTTATTATGTATTACACTGGAGTAAATATCGGGGGTTTATTTTCACAAAATGCAAACTTTTCAGATGAATATCTTGATAGCTTTATAACCGAAAATGATATAAAAAGAATCTCCGGATGGGGTTTTAATACCATCAGACTTCCTGTTGACTATTACTTTTTCGAGAATGATTCCAATCCCTTCACCTACGATATGAAAAGAATTAAAAGAATCGATGATTTTATAGCTCTTACCAGAAAGTATAATCTAAAAACCATTCTGGATTTTCATAATGCGCCTGGTTTCACATTTGAGGCACATAAGCTGGAATTCAATGATATCTGGGATAAAAATTCACAGAACAGAAAAAGATTCCTAAAAATCCTGGAGTTCTTTTCCAGTAGATATAGACATCTGGAAAATATTATTTATGAAATCATCAACGAGCCTGTTGCCCCTGATAATTCTCAATGGCTGGAACTTGCAGAAGAAGGAATCAGTACCATCAGGAAACATGATAAGAATAATTTTATTGTTGCAGAATCAAATTTATGGGGAATGGCAAAAAATTTCAGGATACTTAAGAAATTCGAAGATGACAGAATAATCTACAGTTTTCATTTTTACGAACCAATCCTGGTGACCCACCAATTCGCTCCCTGGGTTCCATTTTACAGGTACTATAAACAAAAGGTTGACTATCCCGGAAAACCGGGCAATTATTCCGAATCAATAACCAGTATGGTGGAAAAGGACAACAAATATTTTGTGAATTTCCTGAGAGACATTGATAAGATATGGAATAAGGATGAAATTCTTAAATTGATCGAGCCTGTCCTGCAGTTCAGGGACAAACATAATATTCCTGTTCTATGTGGAGAATTCGGATGTATAATAAGAGCTGATAAAGCAGTAAGGAGAAGATGGCTAAAAGACGCCATCGAGATTTTTAAGGAAAATAAAATATCCTACACCTACTGGACATATAAGAATATGGATTTTGGTATTTATGATTTTACTGAAGAATACAAGGATAACGAAAATTATGATATAAAAGACAGAATCTGCAATTGTAATGATAGCCGCCCTGTGGAAGATTTTCACAAAAGCAGGAAAACCAGGCTGGGCATCAATAATACCCATCTATAACATGATAGTCATTCTGGAAATAACAGGTAAGCCTATATGGTGGTTTATACTCTATTTTATCCCCATTGCTAATATCGTAATAACTATAATGGTTGCAGTTGAGCTTTCAAATAGATTTGAGAAAAGCTCCGGCTTTGCAGTCGGTTTAATACTGCTGCCTTTTATATTCTATCCCATACTGGGTTTTAGCAGCGCTGAATACAAAGGATAATATAACCTGCTGAAAGAAAAAAATAATCGATACTGAAGAGTTAGACTTTTGTGTACTGGCTGGTGCTAATCCCTTTTAATATTGCAGATTTTCTGAAAAAAATAAGAGCATATTATTTTCTACCAGCCGTCTGTTTAGTACATGTCCTCCTGCATGCTCAGCCAGTTCATAGGAAATATTTGCTTCATCCAGCAATTCTGAAAAATATCTGCACCCTTTTGGTATCCATTTATAGTACTCATTATCACCGAAATCAATACGTACAGCATTTAGCAATGATCTTTCATTTAAATAATCATCTATTTTTTCCTTCAAGTTACCAAATCCATTATTCCAATTTTCGATAATTCTTCTATCTTCCTCAGAATCATCAAATAGCAGTATTTCCGCACAGGGATAATCTTAAACATAACAAATTTGTTCGGCTGGCGCCTCTACCAAATTATCTTTTAATGAAGAGGAATCTATAACTATTTCAACGAATCCCTCCTTCACATCTTTTCCCTCGATAATTGTTGCAGATAAAGTACAGCCAGTAATTGCTAATATTAAAATAGATATTAGGATATAAATATAAATTCTTTTTAATTTCGTTTTTCTTCTCCCGTTTGCAGGAAGGATTATTATCCTACCAAATTTATATAAAATTTACTGTCTCTTTTTACTGATGTGAAAATAAAAAACTTCCTGTAAAAAATTTTAAACCCGTGATATAAGATTGTCGATTAAGGATTTTATTACATAACTGAAGGAGGAATTCTTTAGCATAAGAAAAACTATTAATATAAAACTAATTTATATAACAAAAAACGGTGGCGACCTACTCTCCCATACCATAATAGCATAGTAC
>CAZHOY010000073.1:0-7082 GCA_964534695.1 uncultured Actinomycetota bacterium
TATATAAGCTCCTGAAGGAAATTTGTTTACGGCCTGGTTTATTATTCTTAAAGATTGGTATATTTCATTAAATCTAACCAGTACCCTGTCCAGACAATCTCCTCTTCTCCCTATAGGAGATGTAAATAAAAAATCCTTATAGGAGATATAATCTTTATCTTTTCTTAAATCATATCTCATACCTGAAGCTCTCAGGTTCGGGCCCGATATACCATAATCTGCAGCGATATGCTTATCTATAACTCCAATATCTCTTAATCTTTCCATTACCATAAAATCATCCATTATCATATTTTCAATCCTTCTTATATTCTTATATAAGAGGGATAAACTTTTTCTGATACCGGATATTGCCTCCTCGCTTAAGTCTTTTTTTACACCGCCTATTCTTATGAAATTGGGTATAATCCTGGCACCGGTTATAATCTCTATAAGCCTCAAAACCCTTTCCCTTTCCAGAAGAGAAAAATTATAAGCAATATCGCAACCCAGGGCATTACAAATATTTGAAATAAAATATATATGGTTTGACACTCTGTACATCTCGCATAAAAGTATCCTGATATACCTGGCTCTTTCGGGTATTTTCAGCTGGAGCAGCTCTTCAAAAGCACTGCAAAGACAGAGTTCCGGGAATATACCTGCCTTCCAGTCAAATCTTCCGACATAGGCTATAAGGTTATATATCCCCAAACCCTTATAGTATTCACTGTCTATAACCCTGCTGATGCCGGTGTCAATAAAAGCCTCCTTAACCTTATCACCATCAGTGGAGATGATTAAATCAAAACAATCCAGGCCATCCTGGCTCTGGCCAAGGATCTCAATATCTGATTTTTCCGCAACTAATCTACTTCTGTCCCCATAAAAATTAAATGCCTTATAAAACTTCTCCATCAGGCCCATAACTTCGGGGATTTCTTTTTCGGATATTTCCACTTTTATTAGAACAGAAAAATTATTGGTAAAGGATGAAAGGCCTATAATTAAAAATTTTTTACCCTTTTTTCTATAAGTAGCCACACTCTGAAAGCTATTTACTTTAAGCTCAGGATTTTCCTTAAGTTCCTTCACCACAGAAGAGAGATTTTCTTTAGGCACCTCCATCAATAAATCCTGGCCGGCCTTATAAATAGTTTTTATCCTATCCTTTAAAATAAATTCTAAATTTTTTCCCACTTCTCCTACCAGTACGGATTCCGGAGAAGAATAAATTTTATTATAAATATCATCAATCATTTGCATAAATAAAAATAAGCACTTGTCTTTTTTTGGTTATTTCTTGCTTAGAATTCCCAGAACAGCGTGGATGAAGGCTTCCGGTCTTGGAGGACAGCCTGGAACATACATATTTATTTTTATTTTTCTTCTGAACTGCCTCAGCAGCTTGCTTTCCAATTTAAATAAATTTTCATTCAGGACACAACTCCCTACTGCAATTATGCCCTTTGGCGAGTACATCCTGTCATAAATACTTAAAACCCTTTTTATACCTTTTTCATTAAAAAAGCCCTGAACAACCAATATATCTGCATCTTCAGCAACGTTGACAAAATTTACACCAAATCTTTGAATATCATATAACGAACCCTGGGTTGCAAATATTTCCTGCTTGCAGCACCCGAATCCTGCTACCAGTATATTCAGATTACTTCTAATCAGGTATGGCACCCCGCTGGCTCCTAACTTATAATTCTGGATTTAACTACATACACCGCTATTAATATAAAATAAAATATCATGCCCACCATTAAATACAGGTTTAAACCTACTGCAGGTTCTCTGGCATAATTAAATGCAAAAATGATAAGGAATATAAAAAAAACTATAGAAATAAATATAAGCCCCAGAATAAACATATTTTTTAATCGATATGGATCTCTTTTATAGTTTACGGGCCTGTAAGGAGAAATTTCTTTTCCGGGCTCTATCCTTTTTTTGCTCCCGATCCTGTAAATTAAAGTACGCGATAATAAAAAAAGTGCTACAAATACCAATATTATTACAGCTGTAAATAGGGCAAAGGTTATAATATTGTTAACATAAGCAGCAACTGATTCTTCCGGCATTCTACTTCCCTACTCTTCACTAATTTTGAATTTAAACTTTATCACAATTATAATGCTACTTCAATCGATAACCTCCAATAACCTTGAATTTATATTTTTTAGAAAAATGTAATATAATGAATTCTTATGAGAATTAAAAAACCTCCAAACGGCATTAGAAACATAAAGAATATCGGAATTTTTTCCTGGTCAATAATAGGTTTTCTTTTAATTGCAGCGCTTTTCTTTTATATCATATACTTAATGAGAATAGCCATCATACCCCTGATTCTGGCTATAGCTATAGCTTATCTTTTATCTCCTCTTGTAATTTTACTGCAAAAGAAAATGCGCAGGATTTTTGCGGTAGCCATAACTTATGTTATTTTTACAGGAATTATTTTTGTGTTCTTCTTTTTCATCATCCCCTTAATAATCGACCAGTTTGAAACATTCATAGAAAGATTTCCATCATATCTGGATAATCTCACTAATATCATAAATAACTTTCTGAGGGAAAACGCTATTATAAAGAGTATTGAAAACCTAATCGGAAAGGAAATAATGCCCAAAGATACCAGCGGTATCACCCAATATCTTATCAGCAGGATTAACCTGGAAGAAATCAACATCTTTCAGGGTGCTACCACTTTTGGCAGGTCGGTATTTAATATAATTTTTTATATCATAGTAGGGCCGCTCCTGGGAATATATATACTCAGCCATACTGATAAAATTAGAATCACATTCTTAAAAATAATACCAAAAAGATTTAAAAATCAGGCAATCATTATTCTGGACAAAATTAATAAAGTTGCCGGCAGATATATCAGGGGGCAGTTGTTAATATCCGTCATTGTAGGTATCTTATGCACTGTTGTGCTGCTGGTTTTAAAAGTAGATTTTGCGGTACTGCTTGGCTTTATAGCCGGTCTGTCCAATATGATCCCTCTTCTGGGTCCCATAATAGGAGCTATACCCGCTGCACTGGCAGCTCTGTTCATTTCACCATTAAAGGCCCTGCTGGTTATTCTTCTGTTTGTTGCCATCCAGCAAATAGATAATTACTTCATCTCTCCAAATATATTGAAATATCAGGTAGGAGTGCATCCCGGCATTATAATTTTTTCCCTGATGGCGGGCGGCGCACTATTTGGTATATGGGGACTTTTAATTGCCGTTCCTACAGTAGCTATCCTGCAGGAGGTACTGAGATATTATCTTTTGGAAAAAAATAAAATCGCATCCTGATATACTTTTTTCAAAGATATACCGGTTCTTTTTGCCAACCTGCGGCAGGATTCAAATTCGGGCGAAACGGTTACTTCTTTACCCTTATGTGTGCCTATTTTCACCTTAACCTCTCCATACGGCAGCCTGACTGCCTCAATCTTCCTGCCTGCTGAATATCTTATGACTTCCTGCTTTCTAATGCCAAGAGTTGTTGACTCCATCAGCACGGTATCAACTACTGACGGCTCTGATTGCTTATCGCAGAGTATACACAGCTTGAAAGCAGGCCTGCCTTTTTTCATGTAAATAGGTTCTGTCCATACATCAAGTGCCTTGTTTTTAAGCAGTTTCTGCTGAAGATAGCCTATAATCTCAGGATTGCTATCATCAATATTTGTAGAAAGCATAACCAGGTTTTCAGCTCCGGTCCCATACCTGTCTTCAATGGTTCCGCTTAAGATCCTTAAAACATTAAGGATCTCTTTACTTTTCCTGCTGCCTGCTCCATAGCCAACTTTTTTAATAACCAAAGGCGGAATCTCACCGTATCCGACTGCTATTGACTTTATTATGGCAGCTCCGGTAGGGGTGGTTACTTCAAAATCAAAATTACCCCCGAAAACAGGAAGCCCTTTTAATATCTCGATTGTAGCTGGTGCAGGAACAGGTAATTTTCCATGCGCACTGTCCACAAACCCCCCGCCCAGAGGGATTCTGCTGCTGTAAAATAACCCTGTGTTTAAACTTTTTATGCCGATGGCGGTACTAACGATGTCAATTATGGAATCTAACGCTCCGATTTCATGAAAATGTATCCTTTCCGCACTACAGCCATGAACCTTTGCCTCTGCTTCCGCAATCAATTTAAAAATATCCAGAGAAATCTTCTTTACTGCTGCATCCAGTTTGCTGCTTATAATTATTTCTTTTATGCCCCTATAATCTCTGTTGGGCTGGAGTCCGGTTAATTTTACATCAAACTTTTTTGCTTTAATCGAACCTCTTTTAACTTCTCTGCAATCAATGCTGTAACCGCTAATATCCAGTTTTTTTAACTCATTTTTAAGAAATGAAAAATCCAATCCCATATCAAGCAGCGCACCGACCATCATATCACCGCTTATCCCTGAAAAGCAGTCGATATATATAATATCCTCCATATTTATCTCCCGGATTTTTAATTTTAACTATCCGTCGGTTACCCAAAATAAATCAAGGCTTCCCAAGATTTTAGTTTCAAAATATCATTTTACCAGTACTATTGCAAAAAGTAATATTTTTATATATTTTATATTCCCGGGCAAAAATAACAAAATGATTATGGGCAGCAGGAAAATTAATAAATTAAAAAAAATTATTAAATCTTATGGATCTGTGATTATAGCATTTTCCGGCGGTACAGACAGCAGCTTCCTTTTAAAGATTGCAGCTGAAGTGCTGGGTAAAAATGTAATCGCAGTAACCGTAAAATCTCCAGTATTCCCCAAAAAAGAACTTATGGGAGCAAAAAAAATCACCGGGATCCTGAATTGCAGGCACATAATTATTTATTTAAATCAGCTGGAGATAGAGGCACTGCGGAAAAATCCTGAAAACAGGTGTTATATTTGTAAAAAAGAGCTTTTTTTGAAATTAATTTCTATTAAAGATAAATATAACTTCAATGCCATAGCCGATGGGACCAATCATGATGATCTATATACGTTCCGCCCCGGCCGAAAAGCACTAAGGGAACTCGGCATTAAAAATCCTCTTGCCGAAAGCGGCCTGACCAGGGAAGATATAAAAAAATATTCTAAAATACTGCACCTTCCCACCTGGAACAAACCGGCCCTTTCCTGCCTTCTGACAAGATTTCCATACGGGGAAAAGATTTCAATATCAAAATTGGTAAAAATTGAAAAAGCGGAAGAATATCTTCATTCTCTTGGTTTCAAACAGAAAAGAGTAAGGTATCAGCACCCTGCAGCCAGAATAGAAATAGAAAAGGATGAAATCCCTAAACTGGCCCAAAATAATCTGAGGGAAAAAATAGTAAAACAATTTAAAAAAATGGGATTTAAGTATATTACCCTGGATCTTGAAGGTTATAGGTCGGGAAGTATGGACGAGCCAAAAAAATAACAGCTGCCCTTTGCTTTAGCTTTACCCCGAGCATAAACCTATGTTAAAAGCCGATACCGTAAAGTTCTCCGAAGGAGACTGCATCATAGTGATCGCAGAGGATTGAAAGAGAAGTAATCATTTAAAAGGCAAGTTAGATTGAAAATTCTCTTACCATAGAGAGAAGTCCTAAAAATCCAGCACTCATGTCAATGCCTGCGGCCAGACTCAGAAGATAAAATTTCCATGAATTAATGCTATTGGTTAGTTTACGGCATATGGCAGAGAATAATATTAATATCACAAATACAATTAAAATTATCATGCCCAAAATCGAATTAATCCCCCAGAAGATTAGAATCCTCCTATAGCTGAATATAAAAGCTATGATAAGTATAATTCCGCAAGCCAGCCATATAAAAAAGTATTTCTTGCTTACAAGATAAGGTTTTTTTATTAATTTTTTCCGCATCAAAACATTTTTCAGGGGAAGCATAACCGGCACAAAAAAAGTCTAAAATTATAAACTAATAACCAATCCTCTTAAAAAGGAGCTTATAATTTTTATCAAAAATCTCTCTTATTTCGTCTTTTTTTAAGCCGCAGCCCAGTCCTACTTTTTCCTGCATATCCGATCTGAATAAGTCCCGATGGCTGTGAGCATCACTGTTAATCAAAAACCTTACCCCTGCCTCTCTACCCACATTAGCTACAACTCCATTGGCCAGGCTGTGGCCGGCCCTGGAGGATATTTCTATAAAAGTACCGTTTTTTACCGCAAATTCTGCCTCCTTTAACGTAAAAATTCCAGGGTGGGCCAGAATATCAACATGCTCTGATTTTACTGCTTCCAGATTGGTGCCCGGTTCAACATCTTCTACAATACTCTCACCATGGACTACTATCAGCTTTGCACCAAGTTCTCTGGCATCTCTGGCCATATTGTCTATGCTTTTAGCCGGAACGTTGGTGATCTCTACTCCCGGAATTGCATCTATATCCCAGTATTTTTTGGCAAGCTGGCAATCTTTGCTTACCCTTGAAATTATAAAATCAAGATTCGAATAACTGACATGATCGGTTATGGCAATACACCCATAACCGGAAACAATTGCAATTCTTATAAGCTCGATAGGGCTGTTTATACCATCAGTTAAAAAAGTATGCGTATGAAAATCATATATCATAAGAAATTCCTTTCATAATCCAACGACAGACTGCTAAAAACAACATGGTTAATTTTATCAATATTACAGTTAGAAAACTATAATTTTATTTAAAATACAATAAATTTCTTATTCGATCCACCCGCTCTTTTCGTATAATTAATTAGAAATTTATTAAATAAGAAGTTAAAATACTAGAATATGTTAAATAATGCAAATGTAAAATTTGTCCTTGAGTTGAGTGGTAAAATCAGAGAAACGGTACTACCTTATTTCGGAAAACAGGATGCAAGACACATTTCCGGAAAATCCATAGGCGGAGACTCCACCTTCCTGATTGATGATATATCCGAGACTTTCCTGAAAGATTACCTGCAGAATATGAATATAGCTTACTATTCCGAAGACAGGGGCCTTATTAAATCAGGATCACCGGATAAACTTTTAATAATTGACCCCATAGATGGTACCAGGGCAGCCGTTTCGGGATTGGAATCAGGATGCATTTCTATTGCTCTATCGGATTTTACCG
>CAZHOY010000074.1:0-6962 GCA_964534695.1 uncultured Actinomycetota bacterium
GCACGGTAAGAACATCAGTATATTTGTCAGTTCTCGGTTCGCTGCAGGTCTTTGCGATTGTATGGATTATGACTAAAGGTGGTCCGGTCAATGCCAGTGAGATCTTATCAACATATATGTATCGTTTTAGTTTTGTAAGATTTCAACTTGGATATGGTGCAGCCATAGCAATAATGATGTTGATTATTGCGCTTATTTTTTCGGTAACCTACAGGAGTTTTGTGCGTAAAACAGAATATATAGCATAGAAAGGATTGATTTATGTCAGATGACATTGCCAAAAAAAGAACGAAATCGAAGGAACACATTCAGAGAGTTCTAAAATATGTCATTCTTACAATAGCTGCAATTATCATTCTTGTACCGATTGTCATTATTGTATTTGGGGGATTAAAGACACGCGGTGAGTTTATGACAATTCCTTACGTTCCCCCCATACCACCAAGATGGCAAAATATTATAAGAATTTTAAGTATGAAGGATTTCTGGTATATGATGCGCAATAGTGTGGTTGTAACGCTATCAGTTACGGCTATAGTAGTAGTTGTTTCTTCTATGTCGGCTTTTGTATTTTCACGTATGAATTTCAAGGGTAAGGCTGCTCTATTTCAATTTTTTACCATAGGACTTATGTTCCCCGCTACAGTGGCCATTTTACCAATATTCATTATAGTAAGACAGATAGGTTTACAAAATAATCTGATAGGGGTAATACTGGTACTAACAACATTTCAGATTTCTATGTCAACTGTAATCCTCCGCAATTTTTTTATGGATATTCCTTCAGAACTTCAGGATGCTGCAAACATAGATGGCTGCAATACAGTGGGATTTTTCCGGCGCATTTTACTACCTCTTGCTCGTCCTTCGCTGGCTGCAGTGGCAGCCTTAGCTGTGGTTAACACATGGAACGATTTATTGGTAGCACTGGTTCTGATAGATAATCCAGGTTTATGGACACTTCAGCTTGGAACAATGCAATTTCAGGGCCAATATGGGCAGGATTTATCCCTGGTGTCGGCATTTCTTATATTAGCAGCTGTACCCGCTGTATTGTTCTATATATTTGCCCAGCGTCAGCTTGTTTCAGGTCTTACGGCAGGTTCCATTAAAGGATAATAATCTCTTTAATAAGGAGGAAAGATTTTAGATTGAAAAGGGGATTGATTAATCAAATTTAAGGTATTTAAGAATAGTTAAAAAATGATATTGTTATAGTGTAATCAGCAAAATTAGTAAATTATTAATCGCTAATTTAAAATTTTAATTTTTGGTAATTTTTGGATTTATATCCAATTGATTTAACATCTTTAATTAATTTATTTTAGCATAAATCATATTTCAATTTATGTTTTTTTAAGAAATACAGGTATAATTTAAAAAGCAATCTAACTTCCGATAATATATATTATGTAAACTTGTATGGTTTTTTAAATATATTTACTTTTTTTGTTTTATAAGGATTTAATTATTACAGCAGGACACCCTCCTGCAAGACAATTAGATGGTACTGATTTTAAAACTAAAGAATGCGCCCCTATTACAGTATTATGTCCAATTTTTACAGGACCCAGGATTGTAACATTGGTATATAATATTACATTATCTCCAATAAACGGATACCCTGGTATACCATGATGAAAAATTGAATGTCCTAATCCTCCAAGAGTAACGTTTGAAAAGATGCTTACATTTTTACCAATCCTTACTCCCCTACCAATAACCACTCCAGAAGAATGCCATATTCTGCATCCTGAATCAATCTCAGCTCCTGGATCAATCTCGGCGCCGTTTAAAAAAAAGTTTAAGCGGCTTAGAAATTCTGCAAGAAGTACCAATTTTAATTTATAAATCCTGTGATAGAATCTATAGAAAATTAAAGCCTGAACTCCTGGTTTAACCATAAGTATCCTGAATGCACCCCATATGCTAGGTTTTCCCTTAATAGTGCCATATTTACTGAAAAGAATTCTAATATCGCCTTTTAAATTGCCTTCCCTATCATTATTGTTGTTTTTCATTTTATTAACATAAACGAAGTTAAGCAGTAAAAATCAAGTGATTCTAATAAAAAGATCCTAATTAAAAAATAAATGCTTTATTAATAATTTAGTATCTAAAAAGATTATTTATTTAAATATTTAAACAATAAGCTGTTATAGTCTTTTTTATAGAATAATTTTATATTAATATCAGGATATAGTTCCTTTAATTTCTTTATTTTATAATTTTTCTTAGTAACTAATTTTTGATTCAGAGTTGTAAGTTCTATATATAAATTAAGGTCAGTAAGGTAAAAGTCAGGGGTAAAACTGATTTCAGGATTATCTTTTTTATCAAAACTAAGAACAAAAGTCCTGGGTTCATATTCCCACCTTATTCTATAAAAATCTAGAATCTTTGAAAATTCCTTTTCACTTTTATGTGCAAATTTAATATTCTCGGCATTTTTAAACTTATTATCGAGCCTGTTATTCTTATTTAAGTTTTTCCTTATTTTTAACAGCTTATTTATCATAAAGCTTAAAAACCTCCAATTATTTGTTTATAATTTTTTTAAAATTGCCTTTAGTCTTCCTTTCTATATCATTATCATTTAAAAATTTTTCTATATCACCATTAAGATCCAGATATACTTTTCCCAGAGCAATTCCAAAAACGCCCTGGCCGCTTTTTAAAGTGTCTATTATCGCCTTATCGGAATCACAGGCATAAACGGTTTTGCCGTCTGATAACAGGGTTACTTTTAATAATCCATCATTACTGCCGTCGTAGCCTTCGAGATATTTTTTTGTTTTTCTTAATTTCTTTAAACTTATTCCGGCCTCCAGTAATTTTTTAACAACTTTTAATTTCATTAAATCATTAAAATTGTACGTTCTTCTGGTTCCGTAACCACCTGCTCCGCCGATAGATGGTTTTATAAAATCAGTCCTGTCATAATAATCCAGCTGTTTATAGGTTATGCCGATTATATTGCATACCTCAATAGATCTGTAAAATTTTTTAATTATATTATTTACCATAATATATAACCTTAATTACATCAATGTAATTACATTAAGGTAATTTTAAAATTTAAACATATTAAAGTCAATAGCACTGCATGATTCAGCAATAATAATATATAATTCTGTATTTTATTAAATTTAAAGTTTAATTTGATTAAGGCAGGATGTTTAAAAGGAAATTCTAATAAAAAACTGTTTTTATTTACTATTGAAATCTTCGGGAGTCACATTATTCAGGAAATCTTTAAATTTTTCAACTTCTTCATCAATAGATTGTATCTTCAATCCACTTGATTTCAGGACATGCTCTGCTACATAGATATCACATTTACTCCTGACTGCGGTAGCAATAGCGTCAGACGGTCTTGAATCTACCCTGATAACTTTTTTATTTGTATTTTTGATATTTATAATGGCATAGAATGTATTATTTTTAATATCTGTTATCTCAATGTTATTAACACTTATATTCAAATTTTTTATAATATTAATAATTAAGTCATGGGTCATAGGTCTGGGAGTCTTTATGTTAGATAATTCAAGAGCTATTGCAGATGCTTCAAAAGGTCCGATCCATATGGGAAGATACCTGTTCCCCTTTGCCTCCTTTAAAAGCAAAATAGGCTTATTAGAAGGTATTTCTATTCTAACACCTTCCAGGGACATTTTTATTAAATCATTATCTTTTTTATTTTTCATCCCAGGAAAATTGTATACCAATATCAAGCCAATTATATAACACTTGGGTACATAAATCGATAAACCAATGATTTGTTTCAATTCTTAAATACTGGAGCTGTTCTTTAAGGATTCAATGTCTTTGGTTACTGCATCCAGATTTAATTCATAAATAGATTGGAGGTTTCTGAGTTTCTGCTTATAATCAAGGCCATATCCCACTATGTATTTCTCACCTATTTTAAAGCCAATATATTTTATATTAATATCTGCAATTCTTCTTATATCCCTATCCAGTAAAGTGCATATTTCCAGGCTTTCAGGAAACCTTGACTTAAGGTTCCTTAGTAAATAACTTATAGTAAGTCCGGTATCAATGATATCCTCTACGATGAGCACATCTTTACTCTCTATGGATTCATCAAGATCTTTTGTAATTCTAACCACACCGGTTGAAGTGCCATCAATACCGTAAGATGAAATGCTCATGAAATCAATGCTCAGGGGTAGATCAATCTGTTTTATAAGGTCTGCTAAAAAAATAACTCCACCCCTTAATATACTGACCAACAGCAGATTTTTTCCCTTATAATCCTCTGTAATTTCCTTTCCAAGCTCGGAAACCCTGTTTATAATATCAGAATCGGAGAATAATACTTTTCCCAAAATATTGCTTTTTATTAATTCTTTTTCAGTTTTATCATTCAAAATACAGATAAACCATTTTTAAATCTTAATATGTTAATCTTCCTGCATCCTGTACCATAGCTACCCAGGTGGAACCACGATTGAATAGTACAATATCCCCATCGCTGTTCCTGTAGATGAAAGGATCAAAAGCAGATGTTCTCTCCCAGGTTCCTTCCACTATAGTTCCATCCATAAAGAAAAATGCTTTACCGATATCACTGGTTCCCGTCGTTCTTACTGCCATATGACCACTTGCATCTATAGGACCCTCTATGTTAGTTATCATAACAATAACATTATTTACTGCAATTTGCTCACCAGTATCGTAATCCTTATGAGGAACACCTGCTAAAAATCTTAAGTAATTATTTTCATTTTCATTATATTTAAAATCAACTTTAAAGTTATCATTGTTAGAAAAATTTATAGCTATATCTGAGACATTCCCTTTTTCAGAATCAACTGCATCTATTTTGAATCTCAAGGGAGACTGCCCACCCTCAAGTGAGTACCCGTATTCTAAAGCATCTTCTTTTATTCCTTCAGTAGACATGAAAGCGGTGTGTGCGGTATCTTCTCCAGGCTCAATTCTGCTGTAATCCCTCCAGCCTGAATTTGTATCTGCAACATAACCCATTTGATTTCCATCCAGGACATCCATATCTAATTTTTTTATTACATCAAAGCATTCTACATATGTCCCCCAGAAAGCATATATTGGATCAAAACTTCTAGCTATCTCAGCATAATATATCCTTGCACTTCTCATAGGACCAATAATCTCTGCATCGTATGAAGAATATACCACTACATATCTTGTAATTCCTCCTTCATCCACTACTTCAAAAATTATGTCTGCAAGATGTAAGCCTGATTGCAGTCTGGCAGGTACATTATTATCCACCATAAATGCTAATGGCCTGCTGTTTCCTACCGTATCGGAAATTTCAAGACCGCTTAATATATTTATATTACCGGTTATTTCCATACCTGCCACTATATCTTCTTCTTCTGTTTCAACCGATTCTTCTGACTCTTCCCCTAACACATCTTCTTCGGACTCTGTAGCAGCGATCTCTTCAGGTGTTTCCCCTGTCTTGCATCCGGAAAGTACAACAGTAAAAATTAATGGCAGGATTAAAAACATAAATAAAAAACTTTTGATTACTCTCTTTCTATAATGATCCAATTTTAAATACCTCCATTTAAAATTTTACTTTTTTCTTAGTAAATAAATTTCTAACCATTATAAATATAATTATTAAAAAGTAAAATACCAATAAAATTATTATTATTAACCTTGTATTACTTTCATCTGCAGAAGATAATTCCTGATAAACATATATATTCCCAATACTTTCCTTTGAAATCAAATTTATTTCTTTTATCTTCTTGCCATTTATAAAAATATCCATGGTTCCCATTACATCTCTTTTTTCAATGGGTAAATTTATGTCGCTTTTTATCTCATTTTTTACTTCTACATTACTGCTGCTTATATTTATGAGCTTTGTATAGCTAGCTTCCGGATACAAATTTACATTAAGTATATTTTGTTTTCCAATAGTTGCTGTTGTTGCTATATGATCCGAATTAACAATTTCTATATATTTTAAATTATCATATGCCCAGTCAAGAAGATCCAATACATCTTCTTCTCTCTTTCCCATGGAACTATTTAAAACTACTGTTATTAACTTAAAATCATTCTTTTCAGAGTAAACAGCTATGCAGGAACCGGCATTATCGGTATAGCCTGTTTTTATGCCTTTTATATATTCATATACCAGAAGTTCATTTGTATTTTCAATCTCAACTTCCTTGCCATTTATTAATATAGTATCTTTTCTGATCCCCACAATTTCTCTGAACAGGTCATTTTCCATACAGTATCTGGCTATTACGGCTAAATCTTTTGCCGTAGATTTATGATCCGGAGATTCATTATCCAATCCGTTTGTATTCTGAAAAAAAGAATTATCCGCATTTATTTTTCTGGCCTTTTTATTCATCAGCCCGATAAAATCTTCAACATTTCCTGAAACATATTCCGCTAATGCTATGGGTGCATTATTATGTGACCATATAAGTGCAGCTTTAAGAAGATCCATTAGACTTATGCTGTCGCCAGTCCTGAATCTAAATGGAGAATGATTTTTACCGGAAGCATTATCGGAAATCTCAATAATTTCATCAAAATTATCTATGTTCTCAATAGCAACGATTGATGAAAGCATCTTGGTGGTACTGGCAGGATACATTGATTTGTCTGAATCTTTTTCCCATAAAACATTTCCTGTTTCATAATCCAATATAACAGCAGATTCAGCAGTAATATCAACTTCATCATCATAAGCGGCTTTATCGGAATCAGCGCATATTTTATGGGGATTTGAAAAGAAGAAGCTAAAGGATACTATAAGAAAAATAAGTAAATAAATTAATGCACGGTAAGTTTTTAAACTTTTATTGATTAAAACCGAAGGACTGCCGTTTATCATTTATATTTTTCCATAAACTTTCTATTTTCCTTTTTTACTAATAATTCCTGAAAGTCGCAATGCATTCTTTCGAATTTATTTA
>CAZHOY010000075.1:0-6911 GCA_964534695.1 uncultured Actinomycetota bacterium
TATAAAATCCGAAGAAGAACTTGAGAGCAGAATGAAAGAAGCTGCAAAAAAGTACTAGGAAATTATTACTACAGCAGCAAATATTTTAAGTTATGATAATGCCGGTATTCTATGGGCTTTCACTGCTGTAGTGCTTAATGATTATTAGTTTTAATATAATTTTTTACCGGTACTGCCAATTACTCATTTATTTTAAATTCTAATTATTTATAATATTAAATATGACATTTAATTTTGGTGTCTTCCTATATCTATATTATAAAATTTAAATAGTAGGAGATTGACCGATATGCAGGAAATTAAAACAAATTTGCTGATTATAGGTGCCGGTCCGGGCGGATTGGGAGCGGCATTGTATGCCAGAAGAGCGGGACTTGATTTTGAAATTATAGAGGAAAAAACGGCAGGCGGACAGATAATGAATACGGAACTTATCGAAAATTACCCCGGTTTTAAAAATAGCATATCGGGTTATGAGCTTGCACAGGATATGGTGGAGCATTGCAGGAAATTTGATATTAAGGTAAAAGAATTTACCGCAATTGACTCTGTCAAACCGTTTAATACCAAAAAGAAAGGGACATCCTATCAATTTAAATGCCTGAGCGGCGATAAGCTGATATGGGCAAATTCGCTGATAATAGCTACAGGGGCCAGTCCCGGCAGGTTGAATGTCAGAGGAGAGAGTGAGCTTATCGGAAAGGGTATTTCTTTTTGTGCCACCTGTGACGGCGCACTATACAGGGATAAAGAGGTTGCTGTCATAGGAGGGGGAGATACGGCCATTGATGAAGGAATCTTCCTGACAAAATTTGCAAAGAAGGTATATATAATTCATAGAAGAGACCAGCTCCGTGCGGTAAAAATTCTGCAGGACAGGGCATTTAAGAATAAAAAAATAAAATTCTTGTGGGATTCTGTGATAGAAGAATTCATTGGCAGGGATAAGCTTGAAGAAATTTTAATAAGAAATAAAAAGGAAAATAAAACCAGCAGTCTCAGGGTAAGTGGGGTTTTTGAATATGTTGGCTGGCGGCCTAATTCCGGACTGGTAAAGGATATGGTAAAGCTTGATGATAAAGGTTTTATAATCACCAATTCCAGGATGGAAACATCCCTGCCCGGTATATTTGCGGTCGGTGATGTAAGAAATACGCCTCTCCGGCAGGTAATAACTGCAGTTGCGGATGGAGCAGTAGCTGCTATATACGCTGATAGATTTTTGTATAGCCTGAAAGATAATTAAAAATAACCTTGAACCGGTATAGTGCTGCTTGTAAAAATGTGCTGTTTACTGCGGGTAAGATGCAAATTTAAAAAGTAAAGCTTGTATAAGGAAATGGAAATAATTAAAAAAAATTCCTGGGGAGAAAAGGTTACAGACCTGCAGAGGAGGTTAAAACTACTGGGCTATGGTCTCGGGATAAAGGATATTGACGGGATTTTTGGAGTCAGGACCGAAAATGCAGTTAGAAAGTTCCAGCAGGATAGGGGGCTGCTGGTAACCGGTGTTGTAGATCAGGGCACCTGGCAGGAATTGGTCGATGCAGGATATAAAATTGGTGAAAGAATGCTGTATATGAAGCACCCTCCTTTCAGGGGTGATGATGTAAGGACTCTTCAGTTGTGGTTAAAAACGCTTGGTTTCTATCTCTATAATGAGAACGGCATATTTTGTGAGAGAACCCATAAGGCTCTTATAGAGTTTCAGAATAACATGAATATCACTGATGACGGGATAGCGGGAGAAGAAACACTGCAGCATCTCAAGAGCTTAAGAAGGATCATAATATCTAAAAAAACTTCTAATTTCCCCATAATTAAAAATCCACAAAAAGAGAAAAAACTTAAGGAAAATAAAATTATGCTGGACTGCAGCGAAAATATAGAAGATGCAGAGGTAGGTGAGAAATATCTTAATGAAAAAATATACATATGCCGGAGTATAGTAAATTTTTGCAGGGATTTATTATCCAAAAATGGCATCAAAGTACTGCTTTCCAGCGGTGAAGATGAAAGACAAAATATTTTTCTGTATGACAGAATTGAATATATAAACAGGAGTCGTATAGATCTTTTGATCAGCATAGATTTAAATTATTCGGTAGATAAAAATGCTAACGGCTGCAGCTGTTTTTATTTTAAAGGTCTTAAATCTTACTCAATTCCCGGGCACAGAGTTGCCAATATTATACAGGATAAGATAGTCAGCGAATTAAATGTCCTGGATTGCAGGATTCATGGTGCAAACTATGCCATCTTAAAAGAGACCAAAATGACCTCTGTGCTGGTAGAACCAGCTTTTATTTCTAATTACAGGGAGAGAGAAAGATTAAACAAATCAGGCTACCAGATGGAGATAAGTGAAAATATAGCGGAAGCTGCCCTGGAGTATTTAAGTGAATAAAATAGTAACAAAGAAAAAGAATCTTTATGTATGTAATATATGATGATTTTTATTTGAAACACTATAACGGGCCTTCTCATCCCGAAAATGCAAAGAGGCTGGTAGCCATTAAGCAGGCATTAGACAAGTGGAAATTTAAACATAAAATAGTTATTAAAAAGCCTAAACTTGCTGCTGGCAGACAAATTGAAATGGTCCATGATAAAAGTTATATACGGAAAATCAAGGATCTATCGAAAAACAAAGAATTTTTTTACCTGGATGCTGATACGGCAGTAACCGAGAATACTTACAGGTGTGCATGTCTGGCTGCGGGAGGCTGCTTTGAAGGGCTGGATCTTATCTTCAGCGGCGGGGACGGATTTAATAAATTTTTAGCCCTTATTCGTCCGCCGGGACATCACGCTTTTAAAGATAGGGGAAGCGGGTTCTGTATTTTTAATAATATGGCCCTTAGCGCCAGATATGCCCGGGAAAAATACGGAGTAAAGAAGATTGCTGTGGTAGATTTTGATGCCCATCATGGAAATGGAACCCAGGAAATTTTTTATGATGATTGCACCGTTTTTTATATATCTTTCCATCAATATCCCCATTATCCGGGGACAGGGCATTACAGTGAGGTTGGTAGAGGCAGGGGGGAAGGTTTTAATTTGAATTTCCCTTTTGCACCGCAGACCGGAGATCCGGATTATTTAACCGCTCTGGTAGATATAATTATACCTATTATGGAAAGATACAATCCGGAGTTATTTCTGGTAAGCGCAGGATATGATTCTCATTATCTGGATGCCATGTCCTCTTTAAATCTGACCGAAGAATCATATTACAAAATAATGTATATTCTTTCATATCTGAGCCATAAATACAGCAAAGGTAGAATGGGGATATTGCTGGAGGGCGGTTATGAATATGATTCTACTGCAAAAAGTGTTCTGGAGACCATAAGAGGGTGCTTCAACAAGGGAGATTTTTCAGAGATAAAAAATAGTGCGGATCTTGAAAAAAAACTGGGAATGAGCAAAGACTACAGGACCGGGAAAGTTAGAAATACAGAGGTTCTGGACAGTATTAAGAAGATTTTTAAAGTTTAAGAGATATTTTTAAATTTAAACCTGTATTTTAAACCGGCGGCAATAATACTATAATATGTATTTAAGAGCACAGTGCGACAAAGAATTTTTATATTATTAATATAGGGTGTTATTTGGAAGGTTGTATAAAAAGAGTTTTTATAGGCTACTTTTATTTGTTTTAATTACAGCGGTTATATTGACTAGCTGCCGGGGGTATGACGGCAGGCTGGATGTAACTTATTTTTTTAAAACCGAACCGGAAAAAGCTGTTCTGGATTTTTTCCAGTCTCTTAATGATAAGGATCCGGATTTTATCTATACTAATTTGCTGCCTGACAGGGATAAGAACAGCATAAGCAGGGAAAAGTATGTAAGTGAATTTGAAAAGATACTTTCAGATATCGAGAGCATAGAGGTCAAAAAAACAATATATCTGGAATATGAAAATGATATGAGTAAGGTGGTAGCAGAGTTCGAGGTCACTTATAAAAATGGAGAAACAAAGCAGTATAAAAAGTATATTTACCTGACCGAAGAGAAGAATAAGTGGAAAATAATATTTGAAAAAACTTTTATATAAAAAATAAACGTTTTTTGTAAATAATTTATGATATTTGATATAATATTTATCTAAGATTATGAAGGAAAAGATAAAAAAAGTTTTACTGTTATTATTTTGCCTGGTTTTTGCGGCACTATATGCCACAGGCTGCCTTTCAGGCGCTAGTGATTTGTTGCTGACAGGGAACAACAATCAAACCCAGGATGCTGATGATACTGATGATAATATTGATAGTAAACTAAACGAATTGAAAGATAAACGGGTAAATGCGCCGGTAGTTTTATCCCACAGATCCGGAGAGGAGATATACGGCAGCGGGGACAGAGAATTAATTTTTATTAAAGGCCAGGCTGATAAGGGCAATACCATAGAGGTTTATGTGAACGGGGTAATGAAACTGGGGAATATAGCTGTTAACGATGACGGAGATTTTGAAACCCCAAGCGGGGTAGAGATAACGGAAGGGAAAAATGTTATAGAACTGGCGGCAGCTAATTCTTCCGGAAATAAAAGCGATCCTACAAAATTCAACATATTTCTAATCGTGCCTCCCGAGGTTGAATATAGCATATATGAAGATTCCGGGAGTTTGACAGAAATAACGGATTTTTATTATTCGACACAGAGCAATCCTACGGTATATATTAGGGGAAGCCATCTTCCAAATTCCCAGGTTTCAATCCAGATCAATGACAGGGTTGTGGGTGAGGTTGAAAGCAGTGAGGAAGGCATATTTGAATTAGAGGATGTCACCTTAAAGTCGGGCGATAATGAAATAGCTGTCTGGGCTGTAACAGAGGATGGGTATATAAACGTACCTGTATTTAAAGATGTAATGGTCTATAAGGACCTGAGTGTTCCATATCCTTCCAGCCTTTCAGGATACCAGCAGGGTAATGCTAACTATTTAAGCTGGAACGACAGCATTGATAGTAATTTTGATTCATACAAATTGGTCAGAGTTGAGGATCCCTGTATTAATCCCGAATATCCCGATAATGATGTTATTGCCACTTTTAGTAATATAAATACCAACTCTTATGTTGATGATGATATAGAAGAAGGCAAATCTTATTATTATACTTTATGGACACTGGATAAAGCGGGACGGGTTGTATCCAGTAATGTGGTGGCAATTCCTAAACCTGTTTATTCTATTGCCATCGAGGGGATTTCTCCTTTTGGCGATACTGCGGTTATTGGCAGGAGAGAGTGGTTTTACCAGTATTATGAAATAACAAATACCGGGAATGTAACCATTGACCTGCAGCCCATGATGGCATGGTTAAAATTAAGTCCCAACCCAGAAGAAGATATGGAAATATCGCCTTTATGGGAAGTGCACATATGGAATCCAAATGAACCCGGTCAATATTACTATTCAAATGAAGATGTTAAAACTACTTATATTGCAGATTGGGTTGGCGGTACTGTAATTGAAAAGAAAACTACATATGAAACAGAAGACTTGACTGTGATCAGAGTTGTTACTGAAACCAAAACTACTAAAAAAGTTGAAGGAATTACAGTTAATCTAAAAAGATTAATGATGGTAACTACAGAAACTACTGTGACTAAGTATTATAATACTACAGGGAAAGTAAGGAGTGATCCCGAAGAAACAACTGATACCAGCACCGAGATAGTGGAACCTGAAGAGGTAGGTACAGCGATAGAGGGACTGGAACCGGGTGAAAAGATAAAAATAGGGATAAAAATACAAAATGTTTCGGCTGATGTTAATGAAAAAATTACGGTTCATTTTAACTTTGCTCCTGTAGATTGCGATGGCTACTTCTTTATTGATGAGATTGTTTCCACAGGCGATATCGTTGTAACCAGCAGCGGCAGAAATTAAAACTTTAAAAATATATCCTTCTTATTATATAATGTATTTTATTTTTTCTGGCGAAAATTTTCTATGAAAGTGATGTGTCCGAAATCATGACCAAAAAGAAAAAAGAAAGCAGCAAAGATTTTAACCATAATGGTAAAGGCCCGGGCAACGGCCATGATATGGAAGAAATGGCCGGATTGGGAAAATCAGGGAAAAGGGTGCCGGAAGGCGCCTCGGTAAAAGAGATAAAGGAAGAGCTCAGGGCAGAGGAACTTGAGGAAGAGGTAGAACTTCTAAGGGAAGAGCTGGAAAATTACAAAAAGATTGAAGAGGAGTATGTAGACAGGATTAAGAGGCTGCAGGCTGATTATGACAATTATAGAAAAAGAACCTTGAAGGAACATCTGGAACATATAAAGAGGGCAAATAAGGATTTGATAGAGAAGCTGCTTCCCATAATTGATAATTTTGAGATAGCCATTGATGCGGGAAGGAAATTAAAAAGAGGCGAGGACGATTTCCTTAAAGGAATGGAAATGATTTATCATAAATTAATAGAACTGTTAAAAAAAGAAAATGTTAAGATTATTGATCCAAAAGGGCAGGAATTCGATCCCCGGCTTTGCGAAGCAGTTGCTACCGAGGCGGTAGAGGGCGTCGAAGAAGGCAATATACTGGAAGTGATAAAGAAAGGCTATATGATAGATGACTTTTTGATAAGGCCTGCGGTAGTTAAAGTTTGTAAAAAAAAATGAGAGGAGTATAGATTTTTATGGGTAAAAAAGTTGCCCTGGGATGTGTTATAGGATTTGTAGCGGTAATTATTATTATTGGATTAATTGCAGTTGCCTATGTGGTTGACTCCAGGAATAATATGGCCGCCAAAGAAATTGAAATTGATAATGCCTGGGCTCAGGTCCAGAACGTTTATCAGAGAAGGCTTGATCTGGTACCAAACCTGGCAGAGAGCACCAAAGCTTATATGCAATTGGAAAAAGATATATTTGAAGCCATAGCGGAAGCCAGGTC
>CAZHOY010000076.1:0-6867 GCA_964534695.1 uncultured Actinomycetota bacterium
TTTAAATATTCTTTTAATATTAATATTATAATAAGGAAAAATCCTATAAAAATAAAGCTGTCCGCTACGTTGAATACGGGCAGGAAGGTCAGATTTATAAAATCGGTAACCTCTCCTACAAAATACCTGTCAATCAGGTTGCCCAGTGCCCCGCCCAATACAAAACCCAGGGATACATTATAAAAGATAGAGTTGAGCTTGAGTATTGATTTTAGAAGGATTATGAGGACAATGGCCACAATGGATATGATGGTCAGTACCCTGGTGTAGTTCTGAAATATCCCGAAGGCTGCACCGCTATTTTTAACATGGGTCATATACAGAAGCCCGGGAATTATTTCTACAGAACTGTTTACCGGCAGCTTCAGTGTTATCAGATGTTTTGTTACCTGATCAGCAACCAGTACGCAGACAGCACTAACCAGAAAATATACATTCATAAGAATATTTCTTTTTCCTCTGCTTATCATCTATGTAATACTCCCCACTACTTTTATACCAATTTTTATTTTATCGCTGTTTACTCTTACTTCTTTTACAAACATATCTTTGGAAAATTCGGATCCCAGAGATTTACTCAGGGTCTCTTTCATTATATAGTTTTTAAACTTATTTAAAACCTCCTGTTTGGTACGGCATTCAACGGCAGTTGATATAGTGTTCTCTATCTTAAAACCTGCTTCTTTTCTCAAATTCTGTATCTGGTGCACCAGTTCCCTACAGAATCCTTCACGGGCAAGCTCTTCTGATATAACAGTAGAAAGCCCCACAGTGAACCTGCCGTCACTTTCCACTCCAAATCCTTCTTTGTCCTTTATGCTGACCAAAACCTCGCCGGGCAGGATTTCTATATGCTTTCCATCTATATTCAGGCTTATATTCTTATCGTTTTTAACCCTTAGCGTAACTTTTACGGGATTTAAGGACAGCAGAGCATCCTTTATCTTTGGAATCAAGCTGCCGTATTTTCTACCCAGAAGATCCAGGTTAGGCTTTATATCATACGCTGCCAACTGTCCGATATCTTTTGCAAATTCTATCTTTTTAACATTGAGTTCACTTATTATAATATCCTTAAAGTGATCTATGGCTTCTTTCTTTCTTTTATCATCCTCAAAATACACCAGCGCCTTTTCCAGCGGCTGCCTTATCTTTATATTTACCTTGCTTCTTATCGCTCTTCCCAACCCTACTACCTTTCTGGCCGTATCCATTTTAAAGCTAAGATCTTCATCTATCAAATCCTCATCTGCGGCAGGGAAGCTTTCCAGATGTACGCTTTCCTCTCCCCTGCTCAGGCTGCCCACCAGGTTTCTGTAAATGCTCTCACTGGTGAAAGGTATGAAAGGCGCACACAGTATGGAAACGGTAACCAGACATTCATACAGAGTCTTGTAGGCGCTTATTTTATCCTTATCTCCCTCACTTTTCCAGAACCTCCTTCTGCTTCTCCTCACATACCAGTTTGAGAGCTGGTCAATAAAATCCTGTATCAGCCTTCCGCTTTCGGTAACATTAAAATCATCCATGAGTTCATTTACTTTCTTTATGGTGCTGTTAAGCTCTGATATTATCCATCTGTCAATCTCAAATCTGTCCTTTACTTTAAGGTCATAATCATAGGGATTAAAATTATCTATATTGGCATAAATCACAAAGAAAGCATAGGTGTTCCACAGGGTCAGTATGAATTTCCTGATTACCTCATCAATGGCCTCGGTGGAGAAATTTTTGGGCTGCCAGGGAGATACTCCGGTAAAGAAATACCATCTTAAGGCATCCGCCCCCTGCTTATTTAATATATCCCACGGATTCACCACGTTGCCCCTGGATTTGGACATTTTCTGTCCTCTCTCATCATTTATGAGACCCAGGCAAAGCACGTTCTTAAAACACGATTTTTTAAACAGCAGTGTGGAAATGGCCAGCAGGGTATAAAACCATCCTCTGGTCTGGTCAATGGCTTCACATATAAAATCGGCAGGGAAATTATCCTCAAACAGCTTTTCGTTTTCAAAAGGATAGTGATACTGGGCGTAAGGCATGGAACCGGAATCAAACCATACATCTATTACCTCGGGTACCCTCCTCATATCAGCGCCGCATTGAGGGCATTTTATAATAATGCTGTCTACATAAGGCCTGTGCAGATCCAGATGGGAAGGAACTCTAACCGCCTTTTCCTTTAGTTCTTCAATGCTGCCTATACATATCTTATGCCCTTTATCATCAGTCCATACCGGAAGAGGTGTACCCCAGTATCTTTCCCTGGTAAGGGCCCAGTCGATATTGTTTTCCAGCCAGTTTCCGAACCTGCCGTATTTTATATATTCCGGATACCAGGTTATTTCCCGGTTGGAACTTAAAAGGTCATCTTTAATCTTTGAGGTCTTTATATACCAGCTCTTCTTGGCATAATATATCAGCCTGCTGTCACATCTCCAGCAGAAGGGATAGGAGTGCTTTATTTTCTTTACGCTAAAAAGCAGGTTCCTTTCATCCAGGTCCTCTATTATTTTCGGGTTAGCCTCTTCTATGGACATACCGCCAAATTTCTTAACTTTTTTTTCAAACCTGCCCTCTTCATCAACCATCTTAACCACCGGCAGGTTGTTCTTCTTTCCGGCATTCATATCATCTTCACCAAAAGCAGGTGCTATGTGTACAATTCCTGTGCCTTCCTTGGTAGAAACAAAATCACCTTCTATTATGCGAAATGTATTACTGCCGCCGTCTGCATAGTCATAGACCGGTTTGTAACGTGAAGAGGTAAGCTGGCTTCCTTTAAAACTGCCGGTAACCTTAAAATCTGCATCCTCTCCCAGAACTTCTTTGAGCAAGTTCTTTGCCAGTATTAAATTCTCACCCTTATATTCCACCTGTACGTAATCGGAACTGGCGCTCACTGCACCTGCCACATTGGAAATCAGGGTCCATGGAGTGGTAGTCCACACCAGAAAATAGGTATTTTTCTTATCTGCATCCGGGAATTTAACTACAGCAGTGCTGTCCTCCACTTCCTGATAGCCTAGAGCTGTTTCATGCGATGACAGTGCGGTTCCGCACCGGGGACAGAAGGGCACAATTTTATAGTCCTGATACAGCAGATCCTTATCCCATATGGCTTTCAGTATCCACCATATGGTTTCAATATATTCATTTTTAAAGGTAAAATAAGCATTATCCATATCCAGCCAGAAACCGATACGCCGGGTAAGCTTCTTCCAGTCCTCTTCATACTTCATCACGCTTTCCCTGCACAGCCTGTTGAATTTTTCTATTCCGATTTTTTCTATTTCCTTCTTGGAATTGATGCCTAACTCTTTTTCAATCTCCAGCTCCACCGGAAGCCCATGGGTATCCCAGCCTGCTTTTCGGGGCACGTAATAACCCTTCATAGTCTTATATCTGGGAAAAATATCCTTATATACCCGTGACAGGACATGATGCACGCCAGGTGTGCCGTTGGCAGTAGGAGGACCTTCATAGAATACAAACTTCTTTTTGCCCCTGGCCCTGCTTAAACTCTTTTCAAAGATATTACTTTTTTCCCAGAAATCAAGAATGTCCTCTTCCAGCTTTACCAGGTTCACTCTACTGTCTACTTTTTCAAACATCTGCTATACCTTTATGTATATTAAATTAATAAATAAACTGCCCCCAAAACTGTTTAATAGATTTTATATAATTAGATTAATTTTGTGAAGTGAGAATATCACTATCTTCCATAAGACCTTTGAGAATTTTTGCCGATCTTACTGCCTGAGCCTTATAGTGGTTGTTAAAGTATATGTAGGTTTTTTTGGTATTTGCCGCTACTTCCTTTATCCTGGGCACCCATTCGCCAAGCTCTTCCGGACTGTAAAGATAATCATACCTCTGGTATCCGTACTTCGGCCTCCACCAGTTGAGGCTGTTTCTGCCGTGAAACCTTATATATCCCGTACCGGTGGTACTGATACTGGTGGGCGGAAGCAGACCCTTAAGTCCTGGCTCATCGACATTACAGAATCCGATATTAAGGCTTTCCAGGTGGCTTAAGGTAGTTTCATTCAGCCAGCTGTTATTTCTAAATTCCGCACACAGATCCAGGTCGGTAAAACTTTCTCTTATTCTGCTCAGATAATCACAGCTGGTTTTACTGAATTTAAAAGCCCAGGGAAACTGCAGAAGTACCGGGCCCAGCCTGTTTCCGGAGATAAGCGGCTCCAGTGAACCGATAAATTTTTCAGTTTCCTCTTTCTTTATCTCCCTGGCATGGGTAACGCCGCTGTAAGCTTTCACTGAAAAAATAAAGTCTCCTTTAACTTTTTCTGTCATATTTTTAAATATACGGTAGTGAGGAAGGGTGTAATAAGTAAAATTTATTTCAACGGTATTAAACTCAGAGCTGTAGAAAGTTAATTGATTTTTTTTATCCAGACCCTGGGGATAAAAGTTGTTATTCCAGTCAGCATAGCTGTAACCTGAAGTGCCAACAAAAATGCTTCTCATTAAATTTATAAGAATTGAGATATCTCGGTTAATATTTTATCTTTAGGCATGGCACCGATAAGTGTTTTTACCACCTGTCCGCCTTTAAATAATAATAATGTTGGAATGCTGGTTATACCATATTTTATAGCTGTATCTCTGTTGTCATCTACATTAAGTCTTCCGATTTTTAGTTCTCCGCTCTTCTCTTCTGACAGTTTTTCAAGTTCCGGCACGATCATCTTACAGGGACCGCACCATACGGCCCAGAAATCTACCATAACCGGTTTTTCTGAACTAATTACCTCACTTTCAAAATTTGAATCTGTTAGTTGAGAAATAGGTTCAACCATTCCCGTTCCTTCCTATAATCTTATTTTCAAAAAATCACAGATATTCTATCATTTCTATTTTTTCTACGTTTATAAAAACAATTTCTCTTTTGACCTTATCCTCATTCGGAACTTTTTTACTTCCCTCTATGTAATAAACTTCAGCATCGGTTACAGGTATGAACCTGTTTTTCTGAGAAGTAATATAATCACTCAACCTGCCGTCTACCAGAGTATGGACGATACCCTTTACGATAGAAGATTCTGTTTTGATCTTTACTTTTACCTCTTGCTTTTCGATTTTCATTTGCATTACATTTAAAAAAATAATTAATAATATTTAAATGATATTATCAAAGCTATTTTTTTTAGTCAAATTAATTTATGTTTATTTACAAATGGTATGAAAAAAATGTACTGCATATTGATTTCTGGTCAAAATTTATATAATATGTATTGATTTTATATTACAATATACTATAATATCCTATATTAACTAATATTTACTAAGGAGAACGGATGTATAAATGTCTTAAATGCGGCAATACATACAAATTCATAGGTATGGTAAGAGAGGAAGGTAATGCTATTATATACCAGAATTCAGATAATAATAAAGATATGGATTCTCTTTCCTGGGCCATAAAGACTTCGGATGGTAAATGGAAAAGCTCGCATAATATAATCAGATGTTTTTACTGCAATTCAACAAAAATACTGAAGATACAATAGAACTTTAAAAACTTTTAATCTGGTTGCCTGCTGTCGGTTATTTTTTCTCTTGCCAGTTTGCTTGCCCTGAATAATGCTTCAAAGGAGGTACCTGCATCCGTCCACCAGCCCTCAAGAATGGAATATTTCATGGTACCTCTTCTGATATATTCATTATTAACATCGGTTATTTCAAGTTCACCCCTATCCGAGGGTTTGAGAGTTCTGATTATGTCAAATACGTCACTATCATACATGTAAATCCCTACCACTGCATAGCTGCTTTTTGGCTCCCGGGGTTTTTCTACGATATTTATTACCCTGCCGTCTTTGATTTCGGCAACGCCAAATCTTTCCGGATTATCCACTTTTTTTAAAAATATCCTTGCACCCCTGTCCTGTTTCTCAAATTCTGTTATATCACCTGAAATATTCCCTTCTATTATATTATCGCCAAGTATTACCACTACTTTGTCATTATCTGTAAAATCTTCGGCCAGCTTCAGTGCATCCGCTATGCCTCCCTCTCCTTCCTGGTAGGTGTAGCTTATATCCTTAAGGCCAAACTCCCGGCCGTTGCCCAGAAGTTTTAGGAAATCTCCGGCATCACTGCTCCCTGTAACTATCATTATGTCCTCCAGTCCGGCACTTACCAGAGTCCTGATAGGATAATAAATCATGGGCTTATCGTAAACCGGAAGCAAATGTTTGTTGGTAACCTTGGTACAGGGCATAAGCCTGGTTCCCAGCCCGCCTGCTAGTATAACACCCTTCATAACTCTTGTACTCACTCTCCTTTATATAAACTTTCTTATCATAAAAAAAATAAAAATTGCCGCAGCAAGACAAACACAGTATAAGGCAAATATATTTAAATTTTTCTTTCTGGTTAAATAAACAATAAACTTTATGGCAAATAATCCTGATAGATAAGAACACACGAACCCTACCAAAAGATTTTGAACCATTAGTGTATTATTTTCAAATACAATCCTGTATGACCTGCAGAGCTCAAATAAAAAAGAACCCAGAATGACTGGAATTGACAGCAAAAATGAAAACCTGACCGCCTCACTTCTGTTTATGCCAAAGAATCTGGCAAATGATATGGTGGCTCCCGATCTTGAAATTCCGGGAAAGATAGCCAGGGCCTGCCCTGCTCCGGTCATAATAGCAATAAAAAGATTGAATTTTACTTTTTTTGTTCCATCGTTTGAAACATCAATTTCACCAATCAGTCTGCTCCCCCTGGCTTCTTTTTTTTCCGAATCCGGATGCCGGTCAGGCTTATTTTTAAAATTTCTTCCCGACCCGGTTTCTACACGGGTACCTCTTAATTCACCCAGCCACA
>CAZHOY010000077.1:0-6461 GCA_964534695.1 uncultured Actinomycetota bacterium
GTCGATTTTGTGGAGAGCGCAGTTGCCAATATAAAGGTTAGTGTCTATATCTTCGATAGCGAAGACTATATCATTCTGAGAACTACGGATGTGCTCAAACCACTTAAGTTCCTGTTCTTCAGTATAGTCACGAAAGTTCTGGCTGAGATACATATTAATAGAAGAATCCTTTAACCAGAGAAGGCATCTTTCAAGATCACCTTTTTTTAGTGCTCTCAGGATTGTTTTTTTGCCAAAAATTTTCTTTGATGGAAATTTATTTAAATTTTTTCTCCCCTGAAACTTATTTATGTCTCTTTATTTTTACCCAGTTTATTTATGAAAGTTTCAACAAGATCGATGGGAACAGGGAATACAATGGTTGAGTTCTGCTCTGATCCTATTTCTTTTAAGGTCTGGAGAAAACGAAGCTGTACCGAAACCGGATGTTTGCTCAGTATCCTGGCTGCTTCGGATAATCTTTCGGAAGCCTGATATTCTCCCTCCGCGTTTATTATTTTTGCTCTTCTCTCTCTTTCGGCTTCGGCCTGCCTTGCGAATGCACGCTGTATGGTCTGCGGTAATTCGACATCTTTGATTTCGACAGTTGAAACTTTAATGCCCCAGGGATCCGTTTGTTCATCTATTATTTTTTGAAGTTCCTGGTTGATTTTTTCTCTTCTGGCAAGCAGGTCATCCAGTTCTGCCTGCCCCAGTATACTTCTTAGTGTAGTCTGAGCTATCTGTGATGTTGCCACCATATACCTTTCAATTTTTATCACACTTTTGGCAGGATCCATTACCCTGAAATATACAACTGCGTTTACTTTTACCGGAACATTATCTCTGGTAATAACATCCTGCGGCGGTACATCCATGGTAACGGTTCTCAGATCAACTTTAATCATCTTATCCACAAAAGGGATTATCAGGAATATACCGGGTCCCTTTGTTCCCCTTAGCCTTCCGAATCTAAATATTACACCCCTTTCGTATTCTTTTAGAATTTTAATGGCGGAAACCAGCAGTATAAACAGAATGATCGCGCCAAAGACGGCTGCTACTATAGGGCCAATTAACATTTTAACCTCCTTTTTTATTGCTTTGCTTGTTTAATATTTTTACGGTCAGGGTTAAACCTTTTAGTGATAATATCATAACTTCCTGGCCTTTTTTTATTTTTTTACCATCATCGGATATTGCCTTCCAGATTTCCCCGTCGACTTTAACCAGGCCTTTCGGGTTCAGATCCTGGCAAACTACCGCGATTTCTCCGATGATCCCTGATTCACCGGTAACCGGTTTTAATCTATGAACCTTATAGGTTGCTCTTACTACTATAATCAAAAAACCGGATATTACAACTGAAGCACCGATTATTAGGCTGGTGGCTATTCTAAGATAGGGGGCATCGGTATCAATCAGCAAAAATGACCCTATAATAAGTGAGGCCACCCCCGCTATTGAAAGTATTCCGCTCAGGCCAAGAACCACGTCCAGGACAAATAAAATTATAGCCAGGATTATAAGAGCCAGACCGGCATAGTTTATGGGAAGAATGCTGAATGCATAAAACCCCAGGATTATAAACAGGACACCAATTGCTCCGGAAATACCCAAACCGGGCTGGGAAAATTCATAGATAATTCCAAATATGCCTATGACGAATAATATATAGGCAATATTGGGATTTACAATAATATGGAGGAACCGGGAAGTAAAACTCATTTCTATTTTTTCAGTTACTGCGTTTTTGCCGCTTATAAGGAAGGTTTTCCCTGATTTTTCTATGAGTTTTCCATCTATTTTCTGGAGCAAATCTTCTACACCGGAAGCAGTAATATCTATTACTCCCAGTTCCAGTGCCTCGGTGGCAGTAATGGAAACGCTTTCTCTTACCGCTTTTTCTGCCCAATCAGCATTACGGCCTCTGGATTCGGCAAGATTTTTTATAAAAGAAACCGAGTCATTGGTTACTTTTTCCATCATATCTTCAGATATTTGTTCACTGCCCAGATTTACCGGATGTGCAGCTCCTATACTGGTGGACGGCCCCATGGCAGCTATATCACCGGCATAGGTTATAAATACTCCGGCTGAAGCGGCTCTGGCACCCTGGGGGTAAACAAATACTATAACCGGGATATCTGTATTTAGGATATTCATTATGATTTCTCTCATGGATGTTTCGATTCCACCCGGGGTATCCATCAGCACTATGAGGCCATAAGCGGAATCAAGGGACTTTTTTAAACATTTGCTTATGTGATTGGATATGGGAGGATCTATGGTGTCCTTAATCTCACATATATAGAAATTATTTATTTCTGTGTACTCTTTACTGCTGTTGCCGCTGATTTCATCATGTTCAGAACCATTGGTTGATGCGGTTAAAAAAAATAAGGCAATAAGTATAAATATGATTAAAAATTTACTGATATGTGCTTTCTTGAATGTTAGATAATCCACTTTATGTTGTTATTGGTTGTATAAAAAATCTTTTTACCATATCATTATACTACAAAGTGGTAAAAAGGTTTGGGTATTTACAGCTAAATATTAAAATTTAAATACTACCTGCCAGGTTATAATAAATAAGGAGCAGGAATGGAAAAGTGGGAATGTCAGGTTTGTGGTTATATTTATGATCCTGAAAAAGGGGATCCTGAAAACAATATAAAACCCGGTACAAAATTTGAAGATCTGCCTGACGATTGGGTTTGTCCTGAGTGCGGAGCATCTAAGGATGAATTCGAAGTTTATGAGCCATAATAATCATAAACTGAACTTATATATGTACTTTTATGGCGGAAACAGGGCAGCAATCCAGGCACAACTCACATAAAATACATTTATCTTTATTGAATTTTAATTTGAAACTTTTACTGTCAAGACTCAGAGCCTGGGTGATGCAGATGGAGGTGCAGACACCGCAGTCCACACATTGGTTTCTATCTATTATGATATCTTTTTCTGCTTCCTGGACGGAAACGCCGGTATGAGATAGGTATTTAATTGCCTGGTCGATTTGATTTTTATCACCCCTGAGCTCTATTAACATTTTACCTTCCATGTCAGGGGTTATTTCGGCTCTTAAGATATTGAATTCCAGGTTAAATTCTTTTACCAGCCTATATGTGATAGGTTTTGTTACGATCTTTTCCGGAAAACTCAAAACCAATTTTCTTTTTATCATCAGAGTTCCTCCTTGCTGAGGATGCCCAGATTGTTATATTTTTCTTCCAGGGGCAGGGGTGCAACGCTAGAAGTTAAATAAAATTTGCTGTCTTTGATTTCTTTTTTCAGCACGTTTGCTATTTCCAGTGCTTTGGAATAACTTGAAATTGAACCTGTCTGAACATATTTACTGTTAATTTTTATTTTTCCGCTCCTGAGCTGCTTATAATTTACCTTTCCATAAGAAGGCTTATTTCTTCTCTGGACTGAATAGTCAATGATCTCGGTATATATATCTTCATCTTTAACCTTCAGGAATTCCACCATCTCCTGATCAATCACAGGAATAGGAATTCCAATGCCCATAAACATAGAAACCCCATAATTATGAAAAGTGCATGCTCTCAGATATTCAGGTGTCATCTGTTTCAGGTTACCTATGACAGCAAGGGTTCCTGCCGGACCGCAGGGGGTGCCGTTTGCCAGTCTTTCCTTGCCCGGATTATGCTGGGTACCAAGCCAGGAGACATATCCATGGCCACCTCCTAGAAATATTCTGGTGCCTATTCCAATAGTTCTGTAATAAGGGTCGTTTAACAAGGGGCTGAGCTGGCCTGCGCTGCAGTAAGTGGCGTTGCCAAAATTAGGCAGCAGCTTCCCCATATAAGTATAAATTGTCCTGTTAGAAGAATTGGTGGCCACTGCATAATTCTGGTATGCATTTCTGGGATTAAAGAGATAAGCCTGATTGATGGTATCTTTGGTTATGTAGGTTTCAATCTCCCTTCTGGGATAACAATCAGTTCCGTATCCTGTTGCTTTTAATTTTACCGGCTTTCCGGATATTAAATCTTCAATTACATATGCACCGCCGTATTTAATCCCTTCTGTCTCTGAAAGTTCTGCGGCGCCGATGTACACGTCTACGGCGGCTATTCCTGTATATGCAGGCACATCATTCAGCCACACTTTGGTCATTTTTATGGGCGGGTCCGAATGCCCGAAGTTTATGAATGCACCTGAAGAGCACATAGGCCCGAAGGTTGCAGTGGTTACCACGTCTATGTCTTTAGCCGCTTTTTTTATCCCTTTTTCTTCTATGTATTCTATTATTTCTTCGGCATTAAGTACAAAAACCTTGCCGGTTTTTATTTTTTCGTTTATTTCTTCTATTGTTTTTGCCATAAAATATTTAAGTTCCGGTTTTAATTTAATAGATTATGATACTCTAATATTAGTATTTTGCCAATAATGGTTTGGCAAGGCGAAAATAGATTTTTAGCCGGCTATATAATATAATTTCAAAAAAGTTATCAAAAGAGTAAAAAATTATAATTTTACAAAAAAGAGTAACCTTCTTTATAGAAAGGCAGTTAAAAAAAAGCAGTGAATCCAAAATTTAGAAATCCTCTTATATTGAGTATTGTTGCGACCGTTTTTTTAATACCGGTTCTTATACTAACCATGTATTTATTTGGTTCGATTAATTGGATAATGCTGATTGTGACTGCGGTTATTTATTTATCAATCATTTTTTTAGTTTTTCTATATTACAGCAGCTTTAAGAAAAAATAACACTTGAGCAATGAAACATGATGGCGACATAAATATTGAAAGGCTGTTTGTCGGCAGTCCTGGCCTGGATAAAGACATATACAGAAGCAAAGTTAGATATAAGCAGAAATATAACTGGAGAATTTTATACAAATACAGTGATATTTTAATCAGCTGTGATACGGATGTCAGTCCAAGGCTGGAGAAGTTAATAAGAGAGATTTACTGCCTGCTGGGAACCCGCATAAAAGAAGATCCTGCTTTCCAGAAAAGCCTGTCTCCCCTGAAAAGTAAACCGGGGTACCACCCCGTGATAAGAGAGATGTACCGTAAGACAGCTATTTTTAATGTTGGCCCCATGGCTGCTGTAGCCGGAGCGGTATGTGATTATATGGCAAATGACCTGGGTAGCTGCTGCAGGCGCCTGATAATAGAAAATGGCGGAGATGTATTTATAAAAAGCGACGAGGATACCGATGTCGGTGTATATTTAAACAACAAATATTTTACCGATAAGATATATTTGAAGGTAAAAGCAGGTGATACTCCCTGCGGTCTCTGTTCTTCATCGGGAAGCTTCGGTCATTCACTCAGTATGGGCAAAAGTGATCTGGTAGTAGTAATGGCTAAATCAACAATTGCCGCAGACGGTGCTGCTACTTCGATTGCAAACAATATAAACAGCGCGCAGGATATCTTCAAAACCATAAATAACTATAAAAGTATAAAAGATATTACCGGCATCCTGATTATAAAAGACGATAAGCTGGGTATCTGGGGGAATATCGAACTTACGAAAAGTTAGATCTATTTATGTTTTTGATCGGCAGTATCGGTTTTTTTTTCATCCTTTGTTTTAAAGATATCGGTATCTGAGCCTACCAGGCTCTCTCCTTTGAATAATCCTCCCTTGGCTATGGTGAGAAGGGCATCTTTCTGGGTAAGGTTACCAATAAATTTTCCTGTCGGCGAAATCTCGACTTCTCCGGATGCAATCATGTTACCTTTATAGGTACCGGCTATTAAAGCATCTTTGGTTTTGATATTGGCTTCAACTTTTCCTTCTTTTCCAACTACAATCTCGTTTTCGATTGTAATTTCACCATTAACCGCTCCATCAATCCTTGCTGAGCCCGGACATTTGATTTTCCCGTCTATTTTGACTCCTTCAGCAATAATGGTGATGTTTTTTGATCCTTTCAGATCAATTCCTTTCCTTTGCAGCATTTTTCTTCCTTTCTTCCAGACTGCCGGCTTTACAGTTATAAATTTTTTTATTATAGTTTTTAGCAAGTTATTATAACATTTTTTACCCAAAATTAATGGTGATTCTACCGCTTTAAATTTTGCCCGTAAGAATATAGAATAGTTACAATTTATGAGCAGTGTTTTTTGATTATGAAAATAAAAGAGTCACTGATCTTATTTATAACACTAGCCTCAATTTTTGTACTGGTGTCAGCAGTGGGCACTTCCTGCAATATTATTGGAGAAGGTAGGTATGATATTTCAGTGGATGAAGAGGATGGGGGCACAGTTGAAGTTGAAGATAAGCATGAAGAAGAGCCTGCTTATGAAGAAGAGATTAGTTCGGTAAATCTGTGGATTAGCGACCTTGTCCCTGAATTTATAGGCATTGAAATAAAATACGAGCTGAGTAAATTTTTTGACCAGGTAGAGGCTGTAGGCAGTAAGAAAGATTCCGATATATGGGTTGAAATTGACCCCAGCCGTAATGATTTGGAAATATT
>CAZHOY010000077.1:6471-6746 GCA_964534695.1 uncultured Actinomycetota bacterium
AAATATTATGGGTTCTGGTGCCTGTGGTCTCCTTTTTTAAGAATTTTGACCATATATCATATGAGGATATAAAGAATTTCTGGTGCGGGGATAAGGAAATTCTGAATTATATATCGGCAGATGGCTCTACGCCACAGCTTATTTTAACCAAAGAAATTTTTAAGGTGCTTGAAGAAATTTTGGGAGAAAGCAGAAATGATAATATAAAAATTGTAAGTGAATGGGATCTTCCGTCAAATATTGAAAATGACAATGTTTTTTCGATAGTCCCTTTT
>CAZHOY010000078.1:0-6621 GCA_964534695.1 uncultured Actinomycetota bacterium
GGAGTCTGTTGAGCTCCTGTCCATAATCAGGCTGGGACTTGATCTGGACCTTATCGGCGGGGTTGAGGATTTTGATTATTTTGAATTGATAAATAAAATAAGAGATCCTTATATTATACTGGACCAGGAGATAAGTGAGAAAGTAAATAGTGACAGACTGGATTCGATAAGGGCAGATTTAATCAGGGGAAAAATATTAAAAGAGAGTGGTTAAATGTTTGAAAGATTTACAGAAAGAGCAAGGAAAGTAGTAGTCAAAGCTCAGGATGAAGCAAGATTCTTAAAGCAGAATTATATAGGTACCGAGCATATTCTTTTAGGTCTGATTGATGAAAAGGAAGGGATTGCGGCAAAAGTCTTTCATGAACTAAATATTGCTTTTGATGATATCAGATCGGCGGTAAAGGATGTGGTTACCAAAGGGTCTTCAGAGTCCTATGAGCATATTCCTTTTACTCCCAGAGCAAAAAAGGTTTTAGAATTGTCCTTAAGGGAAGCCCTCCAGATGGGGCATAATTATATAGGGACGGAACATATACTGCTGGGCCTTCTAAGGGAAGGAGAAGGAGTAGCTGCAAGAGTTTTAAACAGCCTGGGCATTACTCTGGGTAATGTAAAAGAGAAGGTAAAGGAACTGCTGAACAAACAATCTTTTTACTCTCAATCAGATAGAATGCTGACCGATAGGAGTCAAAAAAAGACGCTTAAGATGCTGATGCAGTATGGAAGAGACTTAACTCTACTGGCCAGAGAAGGAAAACTTGATCCTCTTATAGGAAGAAGGAAAGAGATCGACAGGATAATTCAGATTCTTTCCAGGAGAACCAAGAACAATCCTATACTCATCGGAGAATCAGGAGTAGGAAAAACGGCAATCGTGGAAGGACTGGCACAATTCATCTGTTCAAAGAAAATTCCTTCAAATCTTGCCAATAAGAGGATATTTACCCTCGACCTGGGAGCACTGGTTGCAGGTTCAAGGTACAGGGGAGATTTTGAAGAGAGGTTGAAAAAAGTGCTGGCTGAGATCAAAGATGACGGGGATATAATAATGTTTATTGATGAAGTCCACACTCTGGTGGGCGCCGGCGCTGCCGAAGGTGCCATTGATGCCGCCAGTATACTAAAGCCTATGCTGTCAAGGGGAGAGATTCAAACTATAGGTGCCACTACTGTCGGCGAATATCGGAAATATGTTGAAAAAGACAAAGCCCTTGAAAGAAGATTTCAGCCCATTTTTATAAACGAGCCCACCGTATATGAGACCATTGAGATTTTAAGGGGACTGAAAGAAAAGTATGAATCATTCCATAGTCTTAATATAACTGAAGATGCCATACTGTCTGCTGCAAAATTATCTCACAGATATATATCTGACCGGTTTCTGCCGGATAAAGCTATCGACCTTATTGATGAAGCGGCAGCCAGGGTAAGGGTGAGAAACCTTACCACTCCTCCTGATTTAAAAGAGATAGAAACAAATATTGAAAAGATTATCAAGGAAAAGAAAAAGGCCATAGAATCACAGGATTTTGAAAAAGCGGCGCAACTGCGTGATAAGGAGAAGCAGCTGTCCAGGGAAAAAAAGGAAATAGAGGAAATTAATATCAGGAGTAAAAAAACCAGCAAGGAGATTGTAAACGAAAATGAGATAACTGAGGTGCTGTCCAACTGGACCGGCGTTCCGGTATATAAATTGACCTCAAGTGAATCTTCCAAATTGCTTGGAATGGAAGACGAGCTTCACAAGAGAGTAGTTGGTCAGGATGAAGCTGTAAAAACAGTTTCCAGGGCCATAAGGCGGTCCCGTTCCGGTCTTAAGGATCCCAAACGGCCGATAGGTTCATTTATGTTCCTGGGGCCTTCAGGTGTGGGGAAAACAGAATTGGCCAAGACCATAGCAGAATTTTTATTTGATAAAGAGGAAGCATTAATACAGATTGACATGTCGGAATACATGGAAAAGCATTCCGTATCAAAACTGGTTGGTTCCCCGCCAGGATACGTGGGTTATGATGAAGGAGGGCAGCTGACCGAAGTGGTAAGAAGGAAGCCGTACAGCGTAATACTTCTTGATGAGATTGAAAAAGCCCATCCCGATGTCTTTAATATACTGCTGCAGATTTTTGAGGATGGTCATCTTACCGACTCCCAGGGAAAAAGAGTGGATTTTAAAAACACGGTTATTGTAATGACATCCAACCTGGGAGCCAGAGAAATACAGAAAAATACCCCTATGGGGTTTAAAAAAATAAATACTGAAAATCTTTCTTATGATGAAATAAAAGATAAAGTGATGAGTGAGCTCAAGCAGGCTTTCAGGCCCGAATTTTTAAACAGGGTTGATGAAGTTATTGTATTTCACAAGCTGCAGAGGCAGCAGATTTATAATATCATGGATCTGATGATGTCAAGGGTCCAGCAGCAGCTTGAGCTTCAGGGAATTATAATAGAGCTGAAAAAGAGCGCAAAGGAATTACTGCTGGATAAAGGTTATGATCCTACCATGGGTGCCAGGCCCATGAGGAGATGCATACAGAGTCTGATAGAAGATCCTATTTCTGAAAAACTGATAAGCGGTGAAGTAAAATCCGGCCAGAAGATTAGAGTAAGCGCCAGGGATAAAAAGATGTACTTCGAGATAAAAAAATTAAGCCGGAGCGGTGTATTAAAAGTTTAATTCTATAGGAATATGAATAAAAAAAGTGAGGAATTATTACTGGATTGCCTGGAAAAAGTATCCCCGGGAACAGAGTTGAGGCTGGGTATAGAATATGTACTTCAGGGAAAAACAGGCGGACTGATTGTGGTGGGAGATTCAGAAGAGGTACTGAAGCTGGTAAACGGTGGATTTTATATAGGATGCAGCTTTTCGCCCGCGAAATTTTACGAACTGGCTAAAATGGACGGGGCTATCATATTAAGCTCTGACGGTAAGCGTATATTATATGCCAACACCCACCTTTTTCCCAACCCGGATATTAAGACTTCTGAAACAGGCACCAGGCACAGAACGGCACAAAGAGTGGCCAAGCAAACCAATACCCTGGTTATTTCAATTTCCATGAAAAGAGATGTGGTTACTATATATAAGGGTGACATAAGATATATGCTTGAGGAGCCGAGAGTGGTTCTATCCAAGGCAAATCAGGCGCTGCAGACGCTTGAGAAATACAAGGAAGGATTGGATGAACTTACATTTAATCTGACTGTGAAGGAGTTGGAGGATCTGGTAACCCTTTACGACGTGTCCAGTGTTCTTCAGAGATCGAGCATTGTCCAGAGGACGGAGAAAGAAGTTAAAAAATATATATGCGAGCTGGGTGTTGACGGCAGACTCCTGAGCATGCAGGTCGAGGAACTGATGGCCAACGTTACCAGTGATTCATTAAATATTGTAAGTGATTATTCACACCCGGATATAAAGGCAGAACCATCTGAATTGAGGGATGGGATAAATATGCTGGGTGCAGAAAAGCTGCTTGAGCTGGATAAGATTGCAGGAATTTTAGGTTATGAGGTTGAAGGGAATCTAAAGGAAATCAGTGCACATCCCAGAGGGCTCAGGATTGTTTCGGAAGTAAGAAGGCTCCCTCAATCGATTGTGGTTAATTTAATTGATAAGTTTGGTAATTTAAGAAATATTCTAGATGCTAGTATAGAAGATTTATCTGAAGTTGTGGGCATGGGAAAAACAAAAGCTGTAGCCCTGCATGACAGATTGAAAAAATTTTCTGAATATTATTTATATAGTGAACTCTATAATAAAAAAGGAGGAGCATTCCCAAGAATTAAAGTATAGCGTTTAAGAATATTATTTTAATTATCAAACTTATATATTCAGCCAGAAGTAAAACAGGTTTTTCAAAATAATAGTAGTGATGATAACTTATGAATGTAGCGATAATTACAGCCGCCGGGAAGGGAACCAGGCTAAAAGGCAATATCAGCAAGCAGTTTATGAATATATATGGAAAACCGATACTGGCTCATACCATCACCGCTTTTCAACAATCTTCAAAGACAAAAAAAATATATGTTTCAGTGCCTAAAGATTATGTAGGATTCTGCCGGAAGAATATAATTGAAAAATATTCATTTGATAAAGTAAAAAAGCTGGTTATTGGCGGCAGCAGCAGACAGGAATCTGTTTACAATGCACTTATAGAAATACCTTCTTCAACCAGAATAGTATCAATTCACGATGGTGTCAGGCCGCTTATTACTGCTGAAGAGATTGATATGATGATAGGTACCCTGATAAGAGAAAACAGGAAAGATTCCAGGATAAAAGGCGTAATAATGGCATCATCGGCAAGAGAGACCGTAAAAATAATGGGCAGAGATAATATCAGCAGGACAATTTCCAGGGATAAGGTGTGGAACGCTCAAACTCCGCAAGTTTTTTTTTATGATATTATTTTAAAAGCTCACAGCAGGGCAAGGGAAGATAATTTTACAGGGACAGATGATGCCTGCCTGGTGGAAAAGATGGACTGGAAGGTCAGCGTGGTAAGAGGCAGGCATGAGAATATAAAAATAACAACTCCTATTGATTTGTTTCTGGCAGAGCTGGTTATGACAAAGAATGGCAGGAGACAATGATTAGAATAAAAAAATATTTAGAGGGCAGAATTTTATGAGAATCGGATTGGGATTTGATGTTCATGCTTTCAAAACCGGTAGGAAGTTGATACTGGGCGGGGTAAAAATAGATTATGTTCCGGGACTGGCAGGACACTCGGATGCCGATGTTGCGGTACATGCTGTAATGGATGCTATTTTAGGGGCATGCGGCCTGGGAGATATAGGTATTCATTTTCCTGACAGTAATATGAAATATAAAAACATATCAAGCCTGCTTCTGCTGGAAGAAGTCAGAAAAAAGATGGAGAAAAAGAGACTGGCTGTGGTTAATGTGGACCTGATTTTAATAATACAAAAACCAAAAGTTTCAGAATATTTTCCGGAAATGAAAAAGAATATAGCCGGAGCCCTGAATATAGGCCGTAATATGGTAAATATTAAGGCAACAACAACCGAAGGGCTTGGATTCTGCGGAAGAGAGGAAGGAATTGCGGCACAGTGTGTAATTCTTTTAAAGTAAAATTTCTATATAGAAAAACAATGGAGTGAGTATGACATCCCGTTTTAGATTTGCCCCATCTCCCACCGGAGGTCTCCACATAGGGACAGCAAGAACTGCACTGTTTAACTGGCTGGCTGCAAGAAGCATGGGTGGAAAATTCATTTTAAGAATTGAAGATACCGATATTAAAAGGTCCGGCAGCATCTATGAAGAATCCATAATAGAAGATTTAAAATGGCTGGGTCTGTACTGGGATGAGTTTTACAGGCAGAGCGAGAGAACCGCAATTTATAAGAAACTTGCAGATGAGCTGCTGGATAAAAATAAGGCATACAGGTGCTTCTGCTCACCGGAAAGGCTTGAAAGCTTAAAAAAAAGGCAATACTCGGAAGGCAAGATGTCTAAATACGATAACCGGTGCAGGAACCTTACCGATGCGGATATCAAAAAGAATTTGAAGCAGGGTAAAAAATACGCTATAAGGTTTAGAGTAGAGGACGATAGGGAAATTACGTTTAATGATTTAATAAGAGAAAAAATAAGTTTCAGTTCAAAAGTTATCGGAGATTTTATAATAATTAAATCTAACGGTACACCTTCCTATAATTTTGCCGTGGTTGTGGATGACGGTGATATGAAAATTACCCATGTGCTTAGAGGTGAGGATCACATCACCAACACGGCAAGGCAGATTTTATTATTCGAGAGTCTGGGATTTGAAATGCCTTATTTTGCCCATCTTTCCATGATTCTGGGAGAGGATGGTTCCAAATTAAGCAAAAGGCACGGGTCTACCACTGTTTCGCAGTTCAGGGAACAGGGATATCTGGCTGAAGCTGTTGCAAATTATCTTTCAACGCTTTCGTGGACTCCCGGAGAAGGCAATGAAGTATTTGGTATAAGCGAAATTTTAGGTAAATTTAAAATAACAGATATATCAAAAAGCCCTGCTATCTTTGATGTGGATAAATTAAAATGGTTAAACGGTACCTATATTAGAAGAAAATCAGCCGAAGAGCTGGCAGAGATATGCACTCCCTATTTAATTAAAGAAGGGACAGTAAATAAAAAAGACCTGAAAGATAAAAAGATTGTAGAAAAAATTTTAAAGAGTGCCGGTGCATTTCAGGATAACCTGAAAATTTTAAGTGAATTTCCTTTATATGCAAGCGGCTTTTTTAAAGAAAAAATTACTAGTTACAGCAGAGATGCGGCGGATATTTTAAAACTGGAAACGTCAAAGGTGGTGCTCCGGAGTTTTCTTGGTGAGCTGGAGAGTGAATTGAATTCTTTTGACAATGGCAAAGATATAGATTTTAATGAAAAACAGAGCAGAGAGCTCATAGATAAGATAGGGAGAAACCTAAAAAACTCAAAAATAAAAGGAAAATACTTGTATGTGCCCATGAGGGTATCCATTACGGGTAAAATTCACGGCCCGGAACTGCAGAAAGTTATTTCAATGTTGGGATTAAAAAACTGTATACAAAGAGTTAAACAGACCTTAGAATATATAAAAAATAATAAATTAT
>CAZHOY010000079.1:0-6618 GCA_964534695.1 uncultured Actinomycetota bacterium
CTTCATTTCTTTCTTTCCTTCACCAAAAAAATATACATACTTTTTAGAAACCATTTCCTATCAATCCCTTTCCTGCTGTTAAGTTACTAACTCTAATTACATTTGTAAACAAATTGAAATATGATACCAGAAAAATTAAAAAAAATTAAGAGTAAATTGTCTTAATAATGTTCCTATGTTTTATTGCTACCTTCTATGATTATTTTTGAGAAGTCCGCTAGCATCAGGTAAATATCAGCTGCCCTTTTAACCAGATTGATTCTGTTGGCTCTTATGGTTTTATCCTCGTCCATAACCAGAACCTTATCAAAAAATAAATCCACAACTTCCCCAAACGTTTTAAGTTCGGTAAGTACCGCATTGTGGTCTTTTTTTAGTATTAAATTTTTAATTATTGTTTCCTTTTTACTTGTATGCGAGAATAACTCTTTCTCATATTTACCTTTAAAAAGCCCGGCATCAACTTTTCCGCATTCTTTCCCGTTTACTATATTTTTACACCTTATCATAGGTAATGAAATTTTCTTTATATCCTGTTCTGCCATAAATTTATCTACTGCTTTATACCTTAAATCGATATCCGAAATAGAACTGCATCCCGAACCCAGAACTGATTCCAGAATATCCAATCTCTTGCCTTTTTTCTCCAGCAGGAATCTGTACCTGGTGATAATAAAATCTTTAATTTTTAAATTAATATCTGAATCATCAGCACCTTTTAAATTAAAAGACTCAATATATAGCTGCTGGTTGTAATTTATCAGACCGTCAAGGCTGAAATCATATCCCCTTTCAAGTATCGTAAGTACAATACCTGAGGCTTTTCTTCTCAGCGCAAAAGGATCTGCAGAACCGGATGGTATCTTCCCTGCCAAAAACATTCCGGTTATAGTATCAATTTTATCGGCCATAGACAGTATTGCCCCTGCATCGGTACGGGGAAGGATATCACCCGCGGACCTGGGAAGGTAGTGTTCAAAAACTGCATCCGAAACTTTCCTGTCCTCCCCGCTCTCCCTGGCATACTGCCGGCCCACTATTCCCTGGAGCGCAGGAAACTCCACCACCATATTGGTAACCAGGTCACATTTGCAGAGCATGCTTGCCTTTGCCAGACTGCCTGATATATCATCTTCAGGGAGAGTTTTGGATTTTACCAGCAATCCGGCTATATGCATGCTGATTTTCTTAAGTCTTACAGCCTTATCATATATACTGCCAAGATTTGAAAAGAAAATAACTCCCTTTAATTTGTCCAGCCAGTAGTTAAAATCGTGCTTCCTGTCCTGTTTATAAAAGAATGCGGCATCACTTAGTCTGGCTTTTAAAACTCTCTCATTACCCTTCTTTATTCCGCCATTATCTTTTATCCCGTTCTGCACAATAATGAATTTGGTGCTGACTTTACCTGATTTGCCCAGAACGGCAAAATATCTCTGGTGGTGCTGTATTGCTTCTATCAGCAGCTCCTTTGGAATATAAAGGAACTTCTCAGGAAAGTTACCCACAATAACATTCGGTATCTCAACCAGGCTTACCACATCATCTAGCAAATCTTCATTTAGGACCACCTTACAATGGCCCTTCCATACTTTTTGTTCCAGCTCTGCAATTTGATCCAGTATAAATTTTTTTCTTCTTCCTTCATCGACTATTACCGTTCCCTTATCTTCAAGAAGTTTGAAATAACTGCCGGCCTCCTTTATGGTAATCGGCCCAGGGCTCAGGGTGCGGTGCCCAAAAGTAATATTCCCGGATCTGAGATTTTCAAGGTTAAACTTTATTATCTTTCCACCATATAAGGCAAGTATCCATCTTATAGGGCGCATAAATTTGATATTATAATCTGCCCAGGTCATCTGCTTGCTGAAAGTCATAGTCAGTATGGATTCCCTGAGTATTCGGGGAAGAATATCTACAGTTTTTTTACCCTGCCGTTTTATTTTCTTTCCCACATATATGCCTTTGCCTTCAATTTTAATTTCCTCCAGGTCTGAAACTTTTACATTCAGACTTCTGGCAAAACCCCGGGCAGCACCGTTTGGATTTCCATCCTTATCGAACGCAACCTTTAGCAGAGGACCGGTAACTGTTTGTATTTTAGTTTTCTGAACTTCTTCCAGTCCTTCCACTACAGCAACCAGTCTCCTCGGTGAGCTGTAAGTCCGGATATCTGTAAATTCCAATCTGTTTTCAGCTAATTTATTTCCAACAACATCTTTGAGTCCTGCTGTCCCCTCACCAATACATGAAGGTGGCAGCTCTTCGGTTCCAATTTCAAAAATTAAATCTCTTTTCATAGTTGCTTTCTATTTTCTTTTCATCAGTGGATATCCCAGTTGTTCTCTCTGCTCCAGATAGGCAGAACACAAGATTTTAGCAAGATTTCTTACCCTGGTAATATATGAAGTTCTCTCCGCTACACTTATTGCTTCTCTTGCATCCAGTAAATTAAAAATATGCGAACACTTAAGTACATATTCACAGCCCACAAAAATAAGCTTTCTGTCCATAACCTTCCTGAATTCCTTTTCATATTTGGAAAACAAATCCAGAAGCATATCTACACTGGCTACCTCAAAATTATATTCGGACCATTGTTTTTCTGATTCAAGATACAGATCCCCGTAAGTGATACTATCGGACCATTTTAAATCCCAGAAACTATCCTTATCCTGCAGATACATGGCAATTCGTTCCAGACCATAGGTGATTTCTGCCGAAACCGGCTTAAGTGGAAGGTTGCCCATCTGCTGAAGATAAGTAAACTGGGTTATTTCCATTCCATCAACCCATACCTCCCAGCCCAGGCCAGCCGCTCCAATAGTCGGGGATTGCCAGTCATCCTCTACCAGCCTTATATCATGTAATTTTAATTCAATGCCCAGACTCTCCAGAGAACCAAGGTATATTTCTATTACATCATCGGGAGATGGCTTCAACAGAACCTGAAGCTGATAGAAGAACTGGGTTCTGAAAGGATTCTGGCCGTACCTGCCGTCTGTAGGTCTCCTGCTGGGTTCGACATAAGCGACATTCCACGGTTCAGGGCCCAGACACCGCAAAAAGGTATCTGGATTGAATGTCCCTGCCCCCTTTTCCAGATCCATAGGCTGTTTTATAATACAGCCGTTATCTGCCCAGTACTTCTGAAGGCTTAAAATTATGTCCTGAAAATTCATAGTTCTTAATTTTAATGATATTAATTTTAATAGTCAATCAAACCGGCAGACAATATCCTGCGCTATAGAACTTTTTATATCCAAAGTTTAAAAGTGTATGCTATTAAAACGGATGCCCAGATAAAAAAGAAGAAGAACCTGGAGCCGGTCATATGCCTATTTTTTTAAGATATTTAAAGCTATCTATATTACATTCCGTATGATAGATTATATAATTTTCTATCAGCCTGTACATCCTTTTAAGTGTGTGGGGATTTACTTCTAGTCCCCTTATATCTTCCAGTTTAAGGTTGAACAAATCACATAAGAATCTGTAGTCCGATGCACCTAAAATCTCCTTATCCCCGGTAACATCTGCACATTTCCTGCAGATAATTCCCCCGTTTTTAACCGAAAAATAAATTTTATGCTTATGGAAAGAATACAAACTATCTAAATTTAAATTACACCTGCTACAGTTTTTAAGCAAAGGGATATAACCTGTTATCCTTAAGAATTTAATTCCAAAAAAGCACATTGTTTTTTTAAGTGACACAATGTCTTCCGGATTCATACTGTCAATTTCATTAAAACAAACATAGATCAGCTTGAACATAAGAGGGGTTGAATCACCGCCGGAAGCCTGGGTTTTTAATATAATCTTGCTTATAATCTCACAAAATACAAATTTGTAAAAATCCAGGGCGATGTTCTTGAAACTCTTTATTATTTCCGCCTGACTTATAATATCCAGATTTCTGCCTGTGGAAAGCTCCAAGTCAACCAGATTAAAAAGCTCAACCCTTCCCCTGAGCCTGCTGAGGACCTTTCTCGCTCCTTTGGCTACTGCACTTATTAAATCCCCGTCATGGGAGTACATTTTAACAATCTTATCCGCTTCTCCCAATTTATATGTTTTTAAAATAATAGCCTTGGTTTTGTAATAGGACATTTTTATTTGTCAAAAATAGCGCTGTACTCTTTGATTATATTTATTCCGCTGCTGGTACCCAGCCTTGTTGCACCTGCATCTATAAGTGCCTGGGCATCCCCGAATGTTCTTATTCCGCCTGATGCCTTTACTCCGATATTTCTGGTAACAACTTCTCTTATTAGTCTGATATCATCAAGTTCTACGCCTCTTACCCCGAAACCGGTGGATGTTTTTACAAAATCCGCACCCGACCTCTCAATAATGGAACACACTCTTTTGATTTCATCTCTGGTTAAAATTGCAGTTTCGATTATAACCTTTATATTTATATGCCTGTTATATTCCGCTATTTGTTCGCGCCTTATTACACTAACAATTATTTTAATCTCCCTTTCAATATAATCGTAATTACCGCTTTTTATGGCTCCCAGGTTTATTACCATATCAAGCTCATCCGCTCCTTTTTTTACATTATCCCTTGCCTCAAAAACCTTTGTCTCTATAGTATTTGCCCCCAGGGGGTAACCGACTACAGAACAGATTTTTACATCAGTATCTACCAATATTTTTTTTGCCTGTTCGATAAAAGTTGGATTAATGCATACTGCAGCAAAATGATTTTTTTTGGCGTTAATGCACAGCTGTTCTATATCTCTTGAAGTGGCAACAGGATTAAGTAATGTCTGATCTATAGTTTTTGCTAATTGCTCTTTGGTTAACGTTTTTATCACCCTACCTTAATTTATCCATAAGTTAATAATATTTTACAGGTAACCAAATCTATCCAGTAAAATCTTTTTTTTGGTCCAATTTTTTTCAACCTTAACCCACAAACTAAGAAACACCTTACTTTCAAGTAGATTTTCAAGCTCCAGCCTGGATTGACTGCCGACCCTCTTTAGCATATCGCCTGATTTTCCGATAATTATGGCTTTCTGTGACATTTTTTCGGTGTAAATACCACATCCTATGGTAACCAATTTCCTGCCGTCTCTGGTAGCGGATTCCTTGAATTCCTCTACTTCAACATTTATGCTGTGAGGAATTTCATCATACAGATTTTCATATAACTTTTCCCTTACCACTTCCGAGATTATTTTCTCCAGTGGCTGGTCGGTAACCATGTCCTTTTCGTAATACCTGGGGCCCTCAGGAAGTTTTTCAGTCAGCGATGTCAGGAATTTATTAATATTTTCCCCGGTTTTGGCGGAAACTTCATTTACACAATCAAAACAATCGTAGCCTTTTAGCTTCTGTTTCTCTTTTTCTATCCTATCTTTTGAAACCAGATCTATTTTATTCAGCAGCAGAAATTTGGGCTGCGGCTTATGCTTAATATTATCAAAAACAAAGAAATCTCCGGTGCCTATTCCGCCTGCCACATCTACAATAACTGCAATCACATCGGAATCACGGATCACATCCGGAACAATCCTGTTTAGCTTCTCTCCCAGTAAATTTCTAGGCTTAAAAAATCCGGGGCAGTCGACAAAAATTATCTGAGAATTTCTGGCATTTAAAATGCAGTTAACCTTACTCCTTGTAGTCTGGGCTTTTTCTGAAGTAATAACCACCTTTTTACTTAGGATTTTATTAATTAAGGTAGATTTTCCCACATTTGTTCTGCCTATAAGGCCCACAAAACCTGATTTAAAATTGCTTTTTTTACTCATAACTCTAATCTCATCAAATCCCTGTTTATTCCCTTTCCATACTCATCTTTTCTGAAATTAATTCTTTTAAATCCGAAACCCCTGTAAAGCCGGGCAGCAGCCTTATTCTCTGGATCTACGGTTAATTCTATCTCCTTGAAATTTTCGTCTTTTAAAATATTAATTACTTTTTGCAGCAGCTTTTTTCCAATCTCTTTTTTCCTGTAATCCCTGTCAATATAGAAAGAAAAAATAAAAACCTTGTTTTTGACGGCCCAGTTCCTTATAAGCTCACATACTCCAATGATATCAGAACCATTTTTACTTTTTTTGGCTATAATAAACTTTCCATATCTTATTATTACCGGTATTACCCACCTGTTTATAGAAGCTCCGCTCCCCAGGTTTCTTTTTTCTAACTTTTCAATCCTGCTAATAAGTTCCCAGTCAAAATCGTCTATCTCCTGTATAAATACATCATTCATACTAAAAGCTAATACTTAATAATCTTAACAAAAAAGGTATACCTACTACCAATTTTACATTACCTGTCAATAGCTGTATTTGTATTCAGAAACAGTTTGTATATGAAATATGTGAAGTAAATTCCCATTATTGTAACACTATTGCAATATAGTGAAGATTGAAAAATTTGATGCCGCGCATCAGACTTAAAACTGTTGTTACTCAGCAGTATTGTCACCCCTGATCTACTCAAGGGAAAACATTATCTATTAAGGAAAGAAAAGAGATTTCTGTCAGTATTCAGGTGGAGTAAAATTATACAATAGATAATTATCAAGCTGGCTCAAACCTAGATGGAATAAATAAATTATAATACTTCCGCAATAACTGCACATTGATGACCGGC
>CAZHOY010000080.1:0-6602 GCA_964534695.1 uncultured Actinomycetota bacterium
AATTAAAATTACAATAATTTTTATATTATTTTTTATTAAAAGTAATATTTATAATTATGCTTTCTAAACAATCTTCCAAAAATAATACTTATAATAATCGAAGCAAAATTTAATTAATGAAATAACCTAATAAATATTAAAGGTTCCACTAGTTTTTTTATAATATCATTGTCATTAATTTTATAATGTCTGAATATTTCTTTTAAAAGTGATTCCACGTCTATGTTAACTTCAAGTTTATATTCATTTTCTTTTATCATATCATCTTGCAATAGTTTTATGGCATAATCATCAATAATACTTTGAATTTTATTGATAAATAAAAAGGATTCTACAGAATTTAATGCATTTAATGCATCTTTAATAAAAGGATTATCAATAATACTTATATTTATATAAATCCCTTCAGAAAATGGGCACTGGAAAAAGAAATAAGGACTCTTACAAGTCCCGCAATAAATATCTGGAGCATTGACTGTGTAATCTACTTGCCATAAATCACTCGGACCGAAAGGAAAGCTTGTTTCATATTTTCCTGGGATTTCTCCATAATCTCCATATTTTTTATTTTTTACTTTGTACCGCCATACATGAGTATTCAATTTAGGAACCCATATTGGCATCCCTATTGAATCTGTTAATAGATTAAGGAAATCATGAATCTTATTAGAATAAAAAACCTCTTTTGAATGGAATATGAAAATATCTTCAGGATTATAATATTTTTTTATTTCATCATAGCTATTATGTTTTAAATTATACGGTAAAATTTCAAAATTAATTTTCTCATCAATCAATTCATTAACATTAAATATAATTTCTTCTGAATTTAAGTAGCCACTGATATTGAGAGATTTACGCAATTTTTCCAAATGATCCTTTTGCTTATATAAAAATTTTGTATCGATATTTTTATATAAAATAAACCATGCATATCGTAAAGTAGGCGCGTCCTTTTTTTTATCGCTAAATTTAATAAAAAGCTCATCTATAATTTTTTTGGCAATATAGTTTTTTATCCTCTCTACTTTTTTCAAATCGATTATTTTTTCTCTAGAGGTTGTTAAAGGGATAATAGACTCTCCTGAAATGTCGACAATCTGTAGAAAATTTCTAACCCCATCTGGAAGTACCGAATCCAAGTCAATCTTAAACCCTTGCTGAGAAATCATTTTTGTCTTTCCGATACTTTGGCTGTATGGCTCTATAAAACCTTTTAACCCTTTATCATCTTGTGGTTTGAGTATTATATTAAACTTGGAATCACTCTTTATTCTAAAATCATTAAATAATACTTTATCAGAGTTATTAATTCGGTTATTAATAGCAATGGGAATCTCCAGTAGCCCAATAAACTCTTCAATATTGTCTATTAGCCTAAAATCTTTTTTTATGAGCTTATTGATTTTTATTCTAACTGAAGTCCCAATATCTTTTTTATCTTTATTTATTCTCTTTACTATATAATTATGTACACCGTTAAATTCTAAAGAAAATCCTTTGCTTAATTCATCTTTTGTTATTATTTTTATTTCATCCCCCACCATGAAACAAGATAAGAATCCTATCCCAAATTTTGCAATAGGTTCGATTCTTTTATTTTGGTTATATCTACTTAAATAAGCTTCTGAGTTGTAGTAATTTTTCCCAATACTTAATAGAAAATTTTGAGCCACATCTTCATTAATTCCGATCCCATTATCTATAACCTCTAAAAATAGCTCTTCATCTTTTTCATAAAAATTTACTTTTATTTCTGGAGAATATTCTGGCTCTAGTTTCGATCTCTGCCTGCAAGCATCCACACTATTTTGTAGTAATTCTCTAATGCAAGTCATTGGGTTGGAGTATAAATTATTACCCATCAATAAATCTAATACAGAATCCTTATTTATATTAAAATATAATTCAATCGATTCAAAACCAGCAGTAGTGACAATTGGTTTGATTGTTTCAAAATCTAATTTATATTTTTTATCTTGGCGGTTTAAGACACCACAGCAAAACATTAATTCTTTAGTTGCATTTTTAATAAAATTATTGATCTTTATATATATTTTAGGCTCTGTTGTTTTAGCAGTTATTAATATTTTCTTCCTTTCGCTATCGGGAGATATGGTTAAAGTTGACAAGTGTCTCTCCCACTCATCTTTACTTATTGGATCTGCAGGATCAATGAAATCATAAAGTACAAATGGTGTTCTAGATTTTGTACAATCAAATAAATCTGCAAGTCTAAGATATGCAATTAAAGCTTGGATATTAATAATCTTTTTTGTGCCAACAGGATACTCTGTTGTAAAATAATCCTCATTTTCCATAATTTCATTTGGATTTAGACCATGTCCTTCGACAACTCTCGATATCGGTATTCCATAAGATGGATCGCCCAACTCAACCTCCATAAATTCTGAAATCTTATTGGCTGAGCGTTTATGATGATTTTGCCTTACCCATTCTCTTATAATATCGTCCTCTGATCTAATTTTTTTCTTATCATCTAATACCTTTATCCTGAATTCCAAGAAAGACGAGTCATTTTTTATCTCTTCTATGTCTTTTTTTGAAACTGACATACCAACATCATGAGAAAAACTGGCTGAGATTAAACAAAACAATTCAAATATGTTAAGTTTTTCTTTTGGATTTTCTCCAATTATCCAATTTAAAGTATTAATAACTGTTCTAATGTGAAGAGAGTAATTATGTGGAGTAAACAATGGAAAAAATATATTAATACTATCCAAAACTGGACTGCTCCAAGCTGCTATGCAAGCTAAATTAGTAAGTAGAATATTTTCTTCACAATTTTTTGGATCAAATTCTTTTATTAACCTATATTTATTTAGTTCTTCTAACCACTTGTTTTTTTCTTCTGTTGAAATCATTTGATCTTCGTTCCTGATTACAAAATTTATTTATCATTTTTTTTATTATTTTTAAATAAAAGTAATATCTATTAACATACCGTTTGAGATTCTTTTCAGAAATAATACTTATAATCAAAATTATATGAACATAATTAAATAAAACTAAATATTTATCATTTTTTATTTAAAATGCAAATCTTTAACTTTTTACTCTAAATTAATTTATAATCATATTGTTATTATTCACACCTAATTTTCTTAGTTCTATAGAAGATATTACAAACCCATAGGTAACATTTTTACTTCGAAAGAATACTTGTGATTTTAAATAACATTCTTTAGCTTCCTTAAAAAAACCTAATTTTTTATGAAAATCTCCAAAGCTTTTATTAGTATAAGCTATCCCTCTTTGATCTTTTAATTCCTCAAACATCTTAAACGCTTTATTAAAATTCTCTAAGGCATTATTAAAATTTGAATACTTGAGATATATTTCACCGAGAGTTTTTCGAGTATAGGCAATTCCTAATCTAAAATTTATCTTCTTAAAAATAACTAAAGCTATTTTTAAATTATTAATACTTTCTTTATAAGATCCCATAATTCCTAATATTTCTCCAATTCCTTTTAGCGCATATCCTAGTCCTCGCATATCTCTGGTTTCTTCAGTTATATTTTTAGAGATAGAAAATAATGAAAGACCTTCATTTATCAATCCACTATTCTTATACATTTGAGCTATTCCTTCATACGCCCATACAATGCCTCTATAATCCCTAAGTAATTTAAATAAATTAAGGGCATTAAGATGTTGTATAAACGATACTTTGTAATTTCCTAAAATTCTTGTTGTTTCAGCTATTCCAGCCAATGAATATGCTGTACAACTATGATCTTTTGTAATAAACGACAATTTGTAAGCATCCTTTAATAAATTTATTGAATTTATATAATCACATTGCTGTCTAAAAATATTAGCTGCAGTCCATTTAGTTCGTGCAATTCCTTCAACATTTTTAGATTCCTGAAAAAAGTTTAGTGCAAACTTGTATTCACGAACTGCTTTATCAATTTGACCTAATCGACGATAACATTCAGCTATACCTCGAGATGCATTACCAGCAATATCAATATTACCCTTATTAAGAGCATCATTTTTTACAAATAAACATTCTTGAAGTGTTAAATCGTAAGGTAAATCGGGTCTTATATCCGCTTTTATATTATCAAATTCCATAACTAATATATTCTTCATAGATATATCTTTCCTATGGGATATTTAAGAATAGTATATAATTTTCCCGCAATTCGTTATTATAAAATTTTTTTACTAAATCATTATCAATACCACTATAAATATTTAGATTTTTAATTAATTTAGAAACTCTATCTTTTTGACCACCAGTTAAAAATATTCCAATTGCTGTTCTTAGCAACCCCCATTGGATTCCTGTTTTTTCATATAATTTATAAGCTTTATCATAACTAGTAGATTTTCCTCTTTTTTGTATTCTCTCAGTTTCTGCCAATCCAAATACTGAATGGGCATATTCAATATTAAGATATTCTCCTTTTATTTTTGTCTTTTGATTTGCTATCCTAAAAAATTCTTCTGATTTTTTGATATCTTTTTCCTTGATGGAAATACCTCCTCTTATAAGGAAATAGTATATCTCGCCAAATAAATAATTTATTTCATCAGAAAGTTTTTTTAATTCTTCAATAATATCTTCAATTCCTGATTTATTTTCAAAACGATAAATTTCGGCTAAATTTCGCAATACTCGGGACAATAGTCTTTTATTACTTTTCTCTCTAGCATACTCTTCTACCTCTATATATTTTTTCTTTGCTTCATTAAAATTTCCAATCATTCTATAAGAATCTCCTTGCCCTAAGGCAGCATATGCTTTCTCTTCTGCATGCATGTAATTGTATTGTTTATATGTCCTTTCAAATAATTTTTGAGATATATTGTAATTTCCTAGCAATCTTTGCATTTCAGCTTGTTGCCTAATGGCATGGGTTTTAAATAATTTTATTTTCTTTTTTTGAGTTTTATTAATTTCCTTAGCTGCTTTTAAATAATTATCAATCTCTTTAATAATATTTGCATATTCATGAAAAGCTTTTTTGCAATTCCCTTCTTTTAAATATTGCTCAACCATTATTCTCCCAGCTTTGATCCTCCATTTAGTAATTTCTGAATCAAAGGTCTTTTTATTATTTCTCAAAATGTGAATCTCTGCTTGAGCATAGTTTTCCAATGAATCAGAAAATTTACCTTGATGGCGATACTGTTTTGCAATATAAAGCCTGGACAAAGCAGCCTCATGGTGATTTTTTTGCTCTTCCCAATGTTTTAAAACCCTTTCTTCCCATTCAATTGATTTATCGAAATTTCCTAAACTTGAAAGCTTATAAGATAATTCCCTGTAGGTTTTAAAGCCAAGAAATGTTTCTTTCTCCATAGGAGCAATATATCGGATTTGTTCTTCACCTTTATATGAAGTCCATTTCCCATTTGTTTTTTTGTAGCACTCATAATGTAATGGGTAAAAATCCCGTATAGAATCCCAAGATTTTGGTAGTCGTTCAAAATGTAAATGCATTAACATTTCAGTTGATGGAAGTTCATACCCAACAGTAGGAGCGTCAATTTGTTTTATAGGTTGTTTGATAGGTAATTTAAGATCCTTATAAAATAATATTTTGCTTAAGCCGCCATATTTGTTTTCTGAAAATATTGAATTAAGCAAAATGTTGCATAATTTCCCATGATTCTTATAACCATCATCATATATACGTTTAAGACTCTGTAAAAAGACATTATGGTCTGGCGAAGGATTTTGTTGGATATTGAAAATAAATTCTAAGGGTAAACCTTTTTTTAAAATCTTATAATCAATCTCATCAATAATTCTTTTAAATGAACCGGATGGTCTATTAAAATAGTCACTACAAATGAGAACAATAAAATTGAGAGTATTATTTTTAAAGTAATATATATAATTACTATTTAAAAGGTTATTTATCTTATCTAAAGCTCCTTCAAATTTTGAATGTGTTAATTTTAACTGAATATAATTAGTACAATTATTTTTATCTGACTTTACTATAATCAAACAAGGGTTTACTAACCTATCTTTATCAAAATCTTGTAATATGTTTTTTGGTTCTTTATTAATAATTTTATTTTTTTCTATAAAGTTCTTGCACTCTTTAACGGATATTAGCTCACAACCAAAAATTGTTATTGTATTAATTGGAAATTCATATTTTATATAATTCATAAACTCTTTAACAAATTTAAAAGGAACTGTGTTTTCAGGAAATATAAGAAAATTGAAGAGATTACTATTTGCTGGGTTAGAAATAAATTTTAAAATACTTTTTATATTCTTCCATCTTTCTTCGTAACTTATTGACTTTGGAAAGGTATTATCTAAACTGACAAGTATTTGGGCTAAATAAATTCCAATTTCTTCTGCTTTAAAATTGATATTTAAGTCTTTATCTATTATTTCCACTCTATCTCTATAACCCCCACTTTTACCAATTCTCTCAACATTTTCCCATTCTATTTTCATTACCTTTTCAAACTCCAATATATTGAAATATTTTAAATTCTTCTAACATATTATTTTTATATCAAAATAATACTTATAATTGCAGTCCTATAACACTCTTTTAAGAACAATATTTATAAGGAAAAAGATTTACTACTTTTAT
>CAZHOY010000081.1:0-6579 GCA_964534695.1 uncultured Actinomycetota bacterium
CCACTGCCGGCAATGGAGGAGATCTGGGTTATATAAGTGAGGGCCAGACTATTGAAGAATTTGAAAAAGCATTATTTTCTCTTGATGTGGGAGAAGTAAGTAAAATTATTGAAACCGGATATGGGTTCCATATCCTGAAGGTTTTTGAGCGCCAGGAAGAATATATTCAGGAATTTTCCGAAGTTGAAGAAAGTATAAGCACATATTTATTAAATTTGCATAAGTCAGAAGAATGGGAGAATTTTATTCTTTTATTGATAGAAGAAGCAAACATTGAATATTTTACGGATGTGGAAGGCTCCCTGGTTAGCAGTGAAGAGGAAAGTGAATGAGTTTTAAATTAAATAACGGTGAAATTAAAAATATAAATAAAATTAATGACAGCAGTGAGCTGTTTGCTATTTTAATAAGCATAATGAAAAAGCTCCGGTCGCCTGAGGGCTGTATGTGGGACAGAGAACAAGACCACAAGACCATCAAGAAAAATTTAATTGAGGAGACTTATGAGGCTGTTGAAAGCATTGAAAGTGATGATTATATGGGGCTTAAAGAAGAATTAGGTGATTTGCTGCTGCAGATAGTTTTTCACAGCCAGATAGCGGCTGAAAGTAAAGAATTTGACATAAGCGAAGTATTGAAATGTCTTATAAACAAATTGATAAGAAGACATCCTCATGTATTTGAAGGGGTGAATTTGACCAGCAGTGATGAGATATTGGAGAACTGGGAAAATATTAAAAAAAGGGAAAGAAAGAATAAATCAAAAAAAACCGATTCGATTTTCAGCGGTATTCCCAGATCCCTGCCTTCTCTCCATTATGCTTATGAAATTCAAAATAGAGCCTCCAGGCTGGGATTTGACTGGGATAAGCCGGATGATATTTTTGAAAAAATAGAGGAAGAATTAATTGAACTTAAGAAGGAGATAAAAAAAGACAGAAAAGATAAAATTTTTGGTGAAATGGGAGACGTTCTTTTCAGTATAGTAAATTTCAGCAGGCGCTTGGGTATGGATTGTGAGCAGAGCTTATATGATGCCAGCAAGAAATTTATAGAAAGATTCGATCTTATGGAAAAATATGCCCATGATAATGATCTGGATTTTAAAAACTTACCACTGGAAGAGAAAGATAAGTTGTGGGAGATAGCTAAAAGGGAACTATCATGAGAAAGACTAAAATAATCTGCACTATTGGGCCTGCCAGCAAAAAAGAGGATATTCTAAAAAAGCTGATAACCGGCGGAATGGACATAGCTCGTATAAATACTTCCCACAGTGATGCCAATGAAGTAATTGAAATAGTTAAAAAGATAAGAAGAATCTCCAAAAAATCCAGGAAAAATACGGCAATAATGCTGGACCTGCAGGGCCCTAAAATCAGAATAAGCAATCTAAAAAATAATATAAACCTGTTAAGGAAGCAGAAAGTCATTTTTACCACAGCTAATAATGATCCCGGCTATTCTAATCTAGGCAATGTGATAAGGGTTACCTATAATAAATTCATTAAAGATATCAGGAGAGGAAGTCATATTTTTATTGACGACGGCCTGATCGAATGTAAGGTACTGGAAGTTGACCTGCTTAAAAAGTGTGCTGTTTGTGAAGTGGTAACCGGTGGTCTGCTCAGCTCCAATAAAGGCGTTAATTTGCCGGGTGTACCCATAAGTGAGGATACGGTTACAAAAAAAGATCTTGAATTTTTAGATCTGGGCATAAAGCTGGGAGTTGATTTTATAGCCCAGTCCTTTATAAGAAGTGCCGCTGATATCGAAAAAATTAAGAGAGTATTAAGAAGTAGGAAAAGTAATGCAATGGTTATTGCTAAAATCGAAAAGCACGAAGCAGTTGAAAATTTTGATGCTATTTTAAATTCAGCAGATGCCATTATGGTGGCCAGAGGCGATCTGGGAATCGAGATAAATGAAGAAGAAGTTCCCTATATTCAGAAGAAAATTATAAAAAAGGCCAATATGGCAGGCAGGCCGGTAATAACTGCCACCCAGATGCTGGATTCCATGATGAGGAATCCAAGGCCAACCAGAGCGGAAGTAAGTGATGTGGCAAACGCAATCATAGACGGTTCGGATTCAGTTATGCTTTCAGGGGAAACTGCTGCCGGGGAATACCCCCTGGAATCCTTGAAGATGATGGTTAAAATAATAAATAAAACCGAAACTTCACTTGATTACGATGCCATTTTACGAAATAATGCTATACTCAAAAAGAAATTAAAGATATACCATAATACCATTACGGAAGCTATAAGTTTTGCTTCCTGTGAAATTGCCAACATACTGAACGCAAAAGCCATAATTTCATCAACCGAGTCGGGATATACAGCCAGGCAGGTTTCCAGGAACAGGCCCAGGGGTATGATAATTGGCGCCAGTCCCAATCAGTGGGTGGTCAGGCAGCTTATGATTAGCTGGGGAGTTATACCCGCAAAGGTAAAGTTTGCAAAAAATATTGATATGATGATTGACGAGTCCATAAATGTTTCTAAAAAGCTGAATTATATAAGTGCAGGCGATAAAGTGGTTATTACTGCCGGTGTAATGACGGATAAACCGGGAAAAGGAAGCACCAATTTTATAAACGTAAAAGAAGTGAAATAATTTACGGCATACGGTATTTCCTGCGGTTTAATCCTTTGTGAAGCGCAGCTTTCTCAGTAATTTGTTCTCCCCGATTAATGTCAGAACGTCATCTTTCTGGAACTTGTAATTCACATCAGGAGGGGAGATTATTTCATTTTTGCTGTTTTTTATGCTTATTATGGTAACACCGTACTTGTGGCGCAAGTTCAAATCGGCTAAGTTTTTTCCGACCACCATTTCAGGTGCGGGTATTTCAATAATACTTACATCGGGACTGACTTCCAGAAAGTCTATAATATTAGAGCTTATCAGGCTTCTGGCCACTCTTTCTCCCATATCTTTTTCGGGATATGCTATGGTATCCGCACCGACTTTTTTAAGAACCCTTCCCTGTGTTTTGGTTCCTGCTTTGGCAATTATTTTCTTTGCTCCCTTTTCTTTAAGCAGTAGTGTTACCAGTATGGAATTTTGTATATATTTCTCTCCAATGCATACTATAACTGCTTCATAATCAGAGATACCTATAGACTCCAGTATATCTGCATCTGTGGCATCACATTTTATTACATCCGCTATTTCTTCTGAAACCCGTTGGGTTCGTTCTGCGGACTGGTCTATGCCTACCACACTATGCCCCGCTTCGGTCAGTGTTCTGGCAACACTTGCTCCGAATCTTCCCAATCCTATTACTAAATATTGTTTTTTCATAATGCCTATCCAATAGTTATTGTATCTTCAGGGTAAGTAATTTTATTAATGGTTCCTCTTATTGCAATAGCTACAGATAAAGTACTGATACCAATTCTACCAATAAACATAGTCAGTATCAATATTAACTTGCTTGGTATGGAAAGTGTCTGTGTTATCCCCGTACTTAATCCTACAGTGCCGAATGCCGATATTACTTCAAATAACGCTTCTTTAAGCGAGCACTTTTCAAAAACCAGTATACCGATTGTTGAAAGTATGACTATTGCAATCGCAGTAATGGTCAGGGTCAAAGCTCTGTATATCAATCTTTGGGGTAATTTTCTTTTAAGTAGCACCACATCACTTCTCCCCCTGATGGAGCTAAAGCCGCTTGCGGTCACGGCGGCAAAAGTGGTAGTTTTTATGCCGCCACCGGTTCCTCCGGGAGATGCTCCTATAAACATAAGGAAAGCAAGAAAGAAGATGGTGGCAACATTTAAACTGGCAATATTGGTGGTATTGAAGCCAGCTGTTCTGGCGGTAATTGACTGAAAGAAGCTGGATAAAATTTTAATTGAGAAAGGTTTGCCCGCAATTGATTCGGGGTTATTAAATTCAAGAAGGAAGAACATAACTGCGCCTATCAGTATCAAACAGGCAGTTGAGATCATAACCACTTTTGCATGAATGGAAAAATGCTTTGCTCTCCTATAAGCGATAATCTCCGAAATTACAGGAAAACCAATTCCTCCCAGTACAATTAAAACCATAAATATTAGATTCAAAGGAATATCAGAGCTAAAGCTTTGCAGGCTGTTGGAATAAAGGGAAAAACCAGCATTGCAAAAAGCGCTGATGGAGTGAAATAAACTAAAAGTCATTGACGCCTTCAACGGATAAAGATGCTTGAAATAAAAAATAGCAGTCATAATGGCAAATGCTATGAATTCTATGCTGAATGTGGTTCCTGCTATTACCATGAAAAATTTTGATGCGCTGAATTGCTGCTTTGAGCCGAAACTGGTATTTATATAAAATTTATCTCTAATATGGATCTTTCTTCCCAGGATCAGTCCAAAAATAGAACCAACAGTCATAATCCCCAGTCCGCCTATCTGTATAAGTATAAGCAGCACGATCTTTCCCATATCGGTAAAGTATGTAGGCGTATCCTGGACTATCAGCCCTGTAACGCAGATGGCGGAAGTAGATGTGAAAACTGCATCTATGTAACTGATTTTACCACTCTGTGTCATCTGGGGGATCAGTAAAATTGCAGAGCCAAGAATTATGGCAACAGCAAATCCAAGCAGTACCTGTTTGGCGATTTTTTTTTGTGTTCTGGAAGAAAATAAGGGTATGTCTTTCATTACATTTTTAAATTCAATTATTGGATAAAATCTAACATATAAGTTGATATTCTAATAAAATTGCAAATTAAAAACAACAACTTTATTTTTTAGAGCTTAATTTATACAATATTACCGGAATTTAGCTGATATTGGATTATTATGACATATGCTTTATACTTATATGGATATATGGATAAGGCTTGATTATAGAAAATGGAATTAAAGTAGCAATAATACAGCAGGTAAAAGTTAATAAAAACATAGCAATAAAATTAAAATGGATGATAATATAAAAATTGTAAGCAGGCTGTCCAAAAAAGCTAAAATTGATATTTGTATCGCCATCTTCTTACTTTTTATTCTAATCACCGTTCTTACTTCTATAAACCAGGTTAAAAGCATTGTTGAGAAGAGAGAAAAAATCATAGAACTGGAAGAGAAACTTAACTGGCACAGGAATGAAAATATCGAACTTCTGGCACTTGAAAAAAGCTTATATAATGAGGAAGCCGTAGAGCTTGAAGCAAGAAAGCAGTTCAATATGACCACCGGTGATGAGACCAATCTGTCAGTAGTTATAGGAGAAAATGAATCCGGTAGTGGTGTTGAAGATAGCAGCAGCTCACCGGGTGAGGATGTTTATTCAAACTCTGATTTGTGGAAAAATATAAAAATTTTCTATAACAAGGAAATCGGAAGCAATTAACAGTTAACCAGGAAAACAAACAGATAAGTTTATATGAAATTAGCATCTTTTGATATTGGGACCAACTCCACCAGATTACTAATCACTGATTACAACTGCGGTAAATTCATTCCCCTGGAAAGAAAAATGGAAATTACCCGATTGGGTAAAGACCTGGGCCAAAGTAATATGATTTTAAAGCAATCTGCGGTAAAAACTCTCAAGGTTCTTTCTGGTTACAAAGAGTTGATTGAAAACCGCAGTGTGGAAAAATACAGGGCGGTGGGAACAAATGCGGTAAGGAAAGCATCAAACAGGGATTGGTTCATATCCTATATATACAGACATTCGGGCATTAAAATTGATGTTGTAAGCGGAAAAGAAGAAGCCCGGCTCAGTTTTTGCGGTGCGGTAAGGGGTATGGATTTAAAATCTCCCTATTTTAACACAAAACAACCGGAGAGCATTCTGGTGATTGATATCGGAGGGGGAAGCAGTGAATTCATACTGGGAGATAGTGATTATAATCTTAAATTAATTGAGAGTATAGATATAGGATGTGTCAGCTTAACCGAAAAATTTATGGGTTATGGCATACCGGATGCATCCAGCCTGGATAGGCTGGATCAGTACATTTCAGGTAAGCTTAAAGAGACCATGGGGAAAATTAATCGGCACAAGCCTCTGCCCATAATCGGGGTAGCCGGTACCATAACTACCCTGGCAGCTATTGATCTGAAATTAAAAACATACGATAGTGAAAAGATACACCGTCATATATTAAGTCTTGAGAGGATTGAAAGTATTTATAAAGATTTATGCAGCCTGAACCTGGAAGAAAGGAAAAAAGTAACCGGGCTTGAACCCCAAAGGGCGGATATTATTATTGGTGGTACAGCAATTTTCCTTACGGTGCTAAATATGCTGGGTAGTAAAGGTATTATGATAAGCGAGAAGGATATACTGGACGGAATTATTTACAGTATGATTGATTTTTGATAATATAAATCAGCAAATTGATCCTGCCCGAGTGGCGGAATTGGTAGACGCAACGGACTTAAAATCCGTTGAGGTTTTTCCTCGTGCCAGTTCGATTCTGGCCTCGGGCACCAGCTCAATAGATTATTAGATATATATATTAAAATAAATCAAAACATTATTAGTGGTTCGAATACTCCCTCCCCAGCCACTTCAGCCATATTAGTCAAAGGCATCTTAAAAATGCATTATTATCTATCACTAGAAACATCC
>CAZHOY010000082.1:0-507 GCA_964534695.1 uncultured Actinomycetota bacterium
GTTTTGTATCACCTGAACTTAGTCAAAAAATTCAAAAGGTAATAGACGAATTAAATTATACTCCTGACGAGCTGGCGAGATCCCTAAAAATGCAGGATACCAAGACTATCGGGCTGATCCTTCCCGTTTTAAGTAATTTCTTTATGCCAATGTTGCAAAGCATCAATGAAGTTGCCCAAAGGCAGGGCTATGGTTTTTTATTGTGTTCAAGTGAAGAGGACGCAAAAAGGGAAAGAAAGATGCTGGAAATTTTTATGTCAAAAAGGATAAGCGGAATTCTTATAGTTCCCTCATCAGAGGAGAATAGAAAATTCATGATGCGGATAATAGAACATGGAATGCCACTGGTTCAGGTTAACAGGAGAATTATTGGACTGGAAACTGACTATGTTATCTCAAAGAATTTCAGTGGGATTTATAAAGCAACGGAGTATATTTTGAAAAAAGGAAGAAAAAAGGTTCTGTTTGTGGGTTATAATGCCAATGTTTTTGGGGAGGATGAAAAAA
>CAZHOY010000082.1:517-6536 GCA_964534695.1 uncultured Actinomycetota bacterium
TGCATGATCCTAAAAGTATTCTTGAATCATTAAATGAATTCTTCTTATCGGGTGAGAAAATCGATGGAATGGTCTGTAACTCTCAAATGCGTACTTCAGTAGCATTGCAGTATTTAAAGAACAATTCACTAAGAATACCAGCTGATATTTCATTTATAGGTTATGAGGACATCTACACTTTTTTATATGACCCACCATTAACTGTAATATCTGAGAAAGCCAGTGAAATGGGAAAGATAGCAACCAATTTATTGCTGGATCGGATAAAAACGAAAGGCAAGAAAGGTATGGAAAGTGTTTTGCTTGACCTGGATTTTACAATACGTGAGTCTTGTTATTAGAATAGATGTTAAAGTCTGTAAAACTTGTTTTAAATAAATAATTTTTAGAAATAGATATAGTGTTGGTCGGGAAAGTTAGTTATTAAATCAGGAAGTTGATCTTCAAAAGACCTCTTTTTTTAAATAATAGGAATATTGTGTATATCATATAAGGAGATTTGCTCAATTTAACTTGACATGAGTAGCTAATCGTGTAAAATATTACTATAACATTTAAGGTCCTAAGTGAAATTACTTTTATAAAACTAGAAGATTTTAGAATAAGGGACCTTAAAACCTAGTTTAACTATATTTAATGTCTGAAAAATAAAGATCCTATGGAAATAAATCGACTTACATAAATCAGCTTACTTTTTGATATAGTAATTAGAAATCTGAGTACATTATTATTCTATAAATAAGTTGAATATATAAAAACAGAGGATTATTAATTTATAAATAGATTTAAATGAAAGGAGTGAAATTATATATTAATAATGAAGTTTGTTGGTTAGGTAGTAAGGTCGAAGAAGTCAAGATATGAATTGGAAAGGAGGGATGTGTATTGAAAAAAAGGTATTATTAAAATGGGATTTGTTAAAGAAAATGTATTGTTTTAGTATCTATGTAAAAATCCCAGAAATATACTGATTTTTTTGATAGAAATATCAAACCAAAAGGAGATGTAAAAATGAAAAAATTTATTTGTTTATTATTAGTAACTGTATTTGCTACCTCAATGTTGTTTTTAGGAATAGGCTGTAAAGAAGAAGCTGCAACTGCCGAAGAGGCAGTTAAAGAAGAAGCAGCTGAAGAAGAGGTAGCCGAAGAAGAGGTAGCCGAAGAAGAGGTAGCCGAAGGAGCAACTCTTCCGGGAGATTGGGGAAATGTTGATTGGAGACAATTTGAAGGTACAGAGTTAAATTTCTTATGCTATGCCTCCGTTACAACAGATCTTTTCAAAGGACCGTTAGATGATTTTGAAACATTGACAGGGATAGATGTACACTTCGTTCAGATTACTAATTCTGAGAGAAAAAGAGTAGCGCTAGCTGACTTTGCCATTGGTACAGCAGACTATGACTTATCAAGTATTGGAATCTCAGACCGTGAAGAATTTGCAGTTCCTGGTTATCTGGAACCACTTGAACCATATCTAAATAATCCGCAATTAACTGATTCTGAATGGTATAATATTAATGGTTTTTCAGCAGATGTGTTAAATGCAGGGTATAGCAGCAGTGGAGAATTAGTATATATTCCCTGGACAGCACAGTACTATCTTATCTATTACTTAAAGGATGTATTTGAAACATTGAATCTGACTCCTCCGGAGACCTGGGCAGAATATGAAGCCGTTACAGAAGCCATTGACCAGGCAAGACAGGATGGTACAATCGATTCATATGCATACATTGATAGAGCCTTACCGCGCTCAGGTGATGGTGGTTGTAGTATGTTCTGTTCAGCAAGCCGTTATGGTCTCGATTTGGTAGATTTCGGTACCATGACAAGTAATATGCAGACACCACTGGGAATTGAGTTCATGGAATTCTACACAGGCTGGCTGGCAAAATATGCTCCTCCTGGATCTTCTAACTGGACATGGCCGGATATTTCTGAAGCATTCAGCCAGGGTATACTTGCTATGGCTATTGCTGGAAATACCTCATGGAGAGTAGTTGAAGATGAAACTAAATCAACAGTTGCAGGTAAAGTAGGGTATGCCCATACTGTGTTGAAGGATGACGGCAAGGATCCCCTTTGGGAATGGGGATGGGCCATAAATAAAGCTTCTGATAATAAAGATGCAGCATGGCTGCTTGTAGAATATTTGACATCACCAAATGTAGACCAGATATTCGGTGCTTTATTCGGAGCTCCTGGAAGAGTAGATTCTTATAAAACAGATGAGTATAAAGCAGCAATGCCTAATCAGAGCTTCATTGATGCCCAGCTATGGATGATGGACAATGGAATCGATCCATCACCGCAAATAGCAAATGTTAAATATGCAGAAGTATCAGATATAATATCAAAAGAAATGAATAATGTTGTTGCAGGCATAAAAGATGTGGCAACAGCATGTGCAGATGCAGATGCAGCTCTTGAAGCGATTGGGATAAAACCAGCAGAATAATAAGGGTTAAAGTTAATGGAGGGATTTTATCCCTCCATTAACATACGTGGATATTTATTATATCAATATTTGTACTATTTAAGAGTTGTGTTTACAACTCTTAAATAGTACGGTTTATTAATAAACGGTTAAAAATGAAAAAATTAAACAGAAATGATAAAACCTTTGTATATTCTTTTATGGTACCTGTTGCAATAATAATAGCACTAATAGGTTTTGTACCAATAATATATTCTTTTATTCTTTCATTAACAGATTACAGCCTGATCCAGAGAGTAACTAGTTTTATTGGATTTACTAACTATATTAAATTATTTAGTGATAGCAGATTTATATATTCAATAATATTTACAATTATATTTGGCCTGATAGCTGTTGGGCTGGAGCTAGTTGCAGGTTTTGTTTTAGCGTATGTATTGGCAGATAAAGATGTTTCACCGAGATATTCTTCAGTAATGAGGACATTAATGATGATTCCTTTTATAGTCGCTCCTGTTGCGGTTGCGTTTACCTATAAAAATTTGATTTATCATCCCTTTTCCGGTTACCTGAATTATTTTTTAGGACTTTTACATCTTCCAAATTTTTTTATGTTTGATGGGAGATGGAATGGGATAATAGCCATTATGGTAATGGAAGTAATAGTAAGAACACCCTTCATGTTGCTTATTCTTTATGCTGGAATAACTTCTGTTCCAAGTTCTATTCTTGAAGCTGCAGAAATAGACGGTGCTAATATGGGGAACCGAATATTTAGAGTCATCATACCTTATATGCGTCCTGTTATAATTGTAGCCTGTATTTTTAGATATATGTCAGTAATAAAAATGTTTGATGAAATTTATGTTCTGACACAGGGAGGTCCGGGTACTACCACAGAAAATATTTCAATTTATGCAACTGCCCAATCATTTAATTATTTCCACACAGGGTATAGTGCGGCAGCTACGTTTGTATTTTTTGTAGCTGTTATGGTGTTAATTAATTTTTTCCTTAAAGCTGGTAAATTTGGGGCTGATGAAAGGTGATCTATAGTGAAAAAAAATAAAGTGCTAAAGGTTATTAAATATATTTTTCTGGCTTCGGTTGCGTTTATTGGAGTATTTCCATTTATTTTAGTATTTTTAACCTCATTCAAGTCGCGAGTGGATGCAACTGCAATGCCCCCAGTATGGTTTTTTGTACCGACTTTTAAGAATTACATAGATCAATTTACTAATATAAATGTTCTCAATGCAACAAAAAATAGTGTGATTATTGCAATAAGTGCTACTTTAATCTCAATTTTTATTGGGGTTTTTACAGGCTATATAATTTCTAGATTCAGGAGCAGAGGCCTTGGTATTTTGTCACAGTCAACTCTCTGGTTAAGAATAATACCACCTATATCAATTATAATACCTTATTTTGTTATATGGCATATTGTTGGTCTTATGGATACATATTTCGCATTAATAGTTATGTATATTATTATAGTCATGCCACTAGCAACCTGGATGATGATCAGTTTTTTTAAGGAAATACCTATGGGAATTGAGGAAGCTGCAATGGTTGATGGATGCAATAGAATACAGGCTATAAGATTTGTTATTATTCCTATGGTCATACCAGGAATTTTTGCTGCTTCAGCTCTATCTTTTATTGTTCTGTGGAATGAGTTTTTGTTTGCAGTATTTATTTCAGGGGAAAACAGCAGAACCCTTCCGGTAGAACTTTATAATTCACTGGGTATTTTTGAGCTGGATTGGGGAAGACTATCAACTATTACAGTATTTTCGATTATTCCTGCAATAATTTTTATATCACTTACCCAAAAGTATATAGTCCGTGGGCTAACAATGGGGGCAATTAAAGAGTGAATTGTTTAGTATTTATTTTCCCTGGGATGTAATTGATGTAATAAGAAATAGTAAATATAGAAATTTAATAAAAACTTATGGAAATATGGAAAGTAAATTATTAAAAGATGACTATCTACCTAATAATATTAGTAATATTAATACTTGTTTATGCATTTCTAAACGGCTTTCATGACAGTTGTACAGTAGTAGCAACCATGATTGCATCACGTGCTACATCTACTAAAATAGCGCTTGTTATAGCAGCTATTGGAAATTTTGCCGGACCCTTTATCCTGGGTACCGCAGTAGCCAAAACACTTGGAAAGGGCCTCTTTAATCTGCATGAATTTAAAGTAGAAGCTATAATGTTTGCGCTTATAAGTGCAATTGCATGGAGTCTTATAACCTGGCTTTTTGCCATACCGTCCTCTTCATCTCATACCATAATAGGTGCCATGCTCGGTGCGTCAATTATCTTCAATGGAATTGCTTCAATCAAGCTTGCAGGGTTATATAAAATTATAATTTTTCTGCTGCTTAGCCCGATAATCGGGTATATCTTTGGTTATATAAGCTCCAGAATAACCTATATGCTGCTAAGAAACGCAAAACCAAAGATAAACTCCATATTAAAAATTTTACAAATCCCCATTTCTTCTGTAGTGGCTGTGAGTCACGGTGCCAATGATTCCCAGAAGACTACATCACTTATGGCCATGGTATTTTTCATTCTTGGAATATCCTCAAGTTTCTATATCCCTTTATGGATGATAGCAGCTAACGCAGCAGCAATATCCATCGGAACAGTTGTAGGGGGAGGAAGGATAATAAAGACGCTGGGCCAGAAAATATATAAAATTAGACCAGTAGACGGTTTTTCAGCCCAGCTTACCTCAGCTATAATAATTAGCGTTTCTTCAATACTTGGCGGACCTGTAAGCTCAACTCATGTAGTAACCTCAGCGGTAGTGGGTGCGGGAGCATCAGAAAGAATAAACAAGATAAGATGGACTACTCTAAACAAGATTATCTTTGTTCTTTTTACAACAATACCTGCTTCTGCTATTTTTTCAATGTTACTATCATATTTATATATAAAATTTAAAGGATGGTTATTGTGAGACTATTTAAGAAAAGAAAATCTATATTTCTAAAACTTTTGATAGATCAGGCAGAAAGAACAATGGAAGGGATTGAGTATCTAAAGGATTATATGGAATCAAAGGATAGCTCTACTGCAAAAGATATAGATAATAAGGAAAAAGAAGGAGACGAAGTCAGAAGGATACTTATAGATGAAATAAACAGGGCTTTTTCAACACCATTTGACAGGGAAGACATCTTCTCTCTGTCAAGAGCTATAGATGACATACTGGATTATGCAAATACTGCAGTAGATGAGATGAACATTTTAAATATTAAATCAAATTCGCATCTTATAAAAATGTCAGATATCCTTACAAAGTCTGCAAGAAATCTATACCAGGCCGTAAAGGTGCTATCAAGTTATCCAAAAGTTTCCACAAACCATGTAATCAAGGTAAAGGAGTTTGAGAATAGACTAGAAAAGGTTTACAGAGCCGCCCTTTCGGAACTATTTAGTACTCCAAAAAACTTAAAAGGAATAATCGATATTTTAAAGAAAAGGGAACTTTACAGGCACATTTCAAATGCAGGTGATAAATGTGATGAAGCTGCAGATATTATTGGAGACATAC
>CAZHOY010000083.1:0-6514 GCA_964534695.1 uncultured Actinomycetota bacterium
AGTCCGGACATACTCCCGGCCATTACTACTATTCCTTTCTTATCAAAAAGCTCCTTTTTAAGTTCACTTCCCTGTATTTGCTTCTTTGCTTTAGTTCTGCTCATAAGTCTTCCCGCCCCATGACAGGTGGAGCCGAAACTCTCGCTCATTGCCTTTTCCGTTCCCAGCAGGATGAAAGAATAACGTCCCATGTCCCCGGGAATTATTACCGGCTGGCCTATGGCTCTATACTTTTCAGGAATCTGCCTGTGTCCCGCGGGATAGGATCTGGTGGCCCCTTTTCTGTGAACACAGACCTCTCGTATTTTACCGTCAATATTATGCTCTTCCATCTTGGCTATATTATGGGATACATCATAAATAGTACCAAGACCCAGCTTCTCTGAAGACTGCCCGAAAAACCTTTCAAATACCTTCCTTACCCAATGTGAAAGGCAGTGCCTGTTTGTCATAGCATAATTAACTGCACAGGCCATGGCACCGTAATATCTTCTGGCCTCAGGAGAAGCCAGCGGTGCACATGCCAGCTGACGATCCGGTAATTTTATTCCGTACTTTAAAGCAGCCTGCTGCATCACCCTGATATAATCACTGCATATCTGATGACCAAGCCCCCTTGAACCTGAGTGTATCATTACAACGATTTGACCTTTCTCCAGGCCCAATAAATCTGCTGCTTTACTGTCATATATTTCGTCTACTGCCTGTATCTCCAAAAAATGGTTTCCTGATCCCAGCGTGCCCACCTGGCTCATTCCCCTGTCCATGGCAGTTTTACTCACAAAATCAGGATTGGCTGCCTCCATGCAGCCGTTCTCTTCTATAAAATATTCATCTTCTTCCCAGCCGTAACCATTTTTAATGGCCCAGCGAACGCCTCCCTTAAGCAGCTGCAGCAGTTGATCCCTGGATAATTTAATCCTGCCCTTGGTTCCCAAACCCTTGGGTATATTGAAGGATAAGACACTCATTATATCTTCCAGGCGGTTCTTAATATCGTCAATATAAAGGCAGGTCCGCATGGCCCTTACCCCGCAGGATATATCAAAACCAACCCCGCCGGGTGAAATAATTCCGCTGTCGGTGTCAAAAGCAGCTACCCCTCCTATGGGAAACCCATACCCGTAATGTATGTCAGGCATAGCATACGAAGCTTTTAGAATGCCGGGGAGAGTTGCAACGTTTACTACCTGATCGATGGTCTTTTCACCGACCGCGTGATCCAGCAGCTGCTTATCGGCAAATACTATTCCGGGAACCCTCATGCCATATCTTTCATCCTTTTCTACTTCCCACTTATAATCATTTATCTTTTTAATGTTATAATCTGCAATAATAATCTCTTCTCCTCTCAGACATCGAATATAACTTTGCCTTCCCAGCTACTATGCCTGCTGTCTTTTTTTACTTCAAGCATATGGTAAGTGGGAGCTTTAATAATGGTTCTTATATCATGTTTGTTCAGATCCACTTTCTGGCCGAATATTTCAGCTGCCAGTATAATCCTGCCATTCCTTTTATGGATTTTACCCACCTTAAATCTTGAAAACAGGATATTATCAATTTCATACAGGTAAAGTAATTTTTCCAACCACAGTACCAGCAGATTTTCAAGGCCTGTATCCTTCCGGACAATTCTTACATTCCTTCTATCCAGAGGCTCAACCATTTTTAAATCACATATGATGGAAAACATGCCCTCACCTGCATTTTCAAATAATTCCTCCAGTGTTTTTCCGTAAAACTCTATGCCTGTATCGGAAAGATGTTCGATGTATTTATATTTTTTATATACCTTTTGAGAATTCATCATTAATTATAACCACCCTATAGTCTGTTTTTGTAATCTTCCCGTAAACTATCGGTTTATCGGCTGCTGGAAAATTCCTTATGCTGCATTTTATATTTTATCAGTAACTTATAAAAATTTATAAGCAAAAAAAATTATATAATAGCAGCATCAAATAAAAAATACAGCATGACGTTGCTTATTTTAATTGAAAATAAATACTATTTTGTTTAAAATATAACAGGTTATTTTTTGTAAAATTTTACGATTAATGCTTAAATCCGAATATAACAAAAAAAATGCCTATTTAAACCTTACCAAACATTCAAATATGACCAATTCACTTTCAGATAAATCGTCCAGATCCAAAAACCATAAGCAAATTTATATTCTAAAGGAGCTGATATGAATAATAAAAAAAGTACCGCCATTCCGGTTATTAATATTCAGGGACAGAACTGTACCGGCTGTGCCACTTCCACTCTCTGCACCCAGTATCCTGCAATTAAAAACGTTCTACTCCAGGATATAGTCCCCGGTTTTAAACTTGATTTTATATTCCATCCCAATATTATGACCGCCAGCGGCAATCTTGCCATGGAAATACTCGAAAATGCAGCCAAAGAAAAAGGATACGTTTTGATTATTGACGGTGCTATCCCCACCGGCGATAACGGAATTTACTGCGTTACGGGAGAAAAGGACGGTAAAAAATATACCATGTTGGAAGAGACCATAAGGCTGGCACCGGATGCGCTGGTAGTAATAGCTCTGGGAACCTGTGCGGCATTCGGTGGAATCGCTGCCGGAAATCCCAATCCCACCGGGGCACAAAGCGTGGGGGATATCTTTCTTACCCATAACATTAAAACACCCCTTATTAACATACCCGGTTGTCCTCCCCATCCGGACTGGCTGTTTGGAACTATTGAAGAAATGCTTACAAAGGGACTGGAGAGTGTAGAGCTGGATGACTTTAAAAGACCCAGGACATTTTACGGAAAATTAATTCATGAAAATTGCCCCAACAGGGCTTACTTCGATGAAGGTAAGTTTGCCAAGAAATTAGGGGATGAGGGCTGCCTTTATGAACTGGGATGCAAAGGACCGATTACTTATGCCGACTGTCCAAAAAGGCAGTGGAACGGCAGGACAAACTGGGTTATTGGAAGCAGAGCCCCCTGCAGCGGCTGCACCTCACCCGAATACCCTGACCTTGTGGGAGATTTTTACCACAGAATTATCGATGTTGAAGTACCGGCAAATGAAAAGAGGCCAAAAGTCCAAAAGAAATAATTATCCAGGAAGGTGAAATTGTGAAAAAAATTGTAATACACCCCATAACCAGAATAGAAGGGCATTTAAAAGTTGAAGCCATGGTAGACAATGGTGAAGTAAAAGATGCCAACATTAGCGGAACCATGTTCAGGGGCATAGAAATTATGCTGAAAGGCAGAGACCCCAGAGATGCGGTTATGATTACCCAGAGAATATGCGGGGTATGCCCTGAACCCCATGCCATGGCATCAGTTGGCGCAGTTGAAGAGTACGCCGGCCTCGCCCATAAGATTCCCCCAAACGGGACTCTGATGAGAAACCTGATTATGGGCACCAGGAGTATCAGTGACCATATCCTGCATTTCTATATCCTGAGTGGACTTGATTATGTGGATCCTGCCGTGGTAATGAAATACAGTGGTTCGGATCAGGATTTAAATATCTTAAAGTATTTTCTCCAGCAGGGATATTCCAGGCCATTTCTCCCCAGGGATGAAATAGACTACAGGTTTGATTCCGAGACCACAAATACAGTGGTGGGCCATTACATCAAAGCAATGGACATTTACAGGAAAGCTCAGCAGGCAGCCACTATATTCGGGGGTAAGTGGCCCCATGATGCCTCTATTGTAGCCGGCGGTGTTTCCCAGCAGCTTACGGCTGACAGGATAACCGAATTTATATGGAGACTGGAGCAGATTATTGACTTTGTTAAGAACTATTATGTTCCTGACGTTATTGCAGTGGCAAAAGCTTATAAAGAATATCTTGAAATTGGAAAAGGCTGCCAGAGACTTCTGGCATATGACTCATACAAAACCAGGTCCGACGGAAGCTATGATAACATCCTGTTTAAAGGAGGGCTGGTAAATGATATTGACAGATACAGCGAAATTAACATCAACCATATAACCGAAGATGTAACCCACAGCTGGTATAAAGACTGCGAACCCCTGTATCCGGGTGAAGAAAAAACCGAGCCCATGCCAGGAAAGGAAGCAGGTTACTCCTGGGTAAAATCTCCCAGGTATGATGGAAAAGTTTATGAGGTAGGCCCACTGGCAGGTGTTCTTTCAACTTACCTGGGAAAAGGAGACTCCTATATCAAAAATATGGTAGATAATGCCCTATCTGAAATAGGCGCAAACGTTTCAAATCTGTATTCGGTAGCAGGAAGGCACCTGTGCAGGGCGCTTTCGGCAAATATATTAGCGGACCAGCTGGTAGGCTGGGCCAGGGAACTAAAGGCGGGAGAGCCCACTGCAGCAGAATATGATCCCCCTGCCGATGGAGAAGGAATAGGCCTTTGTGCGGCACCAAGAGGGGCTCTGGGTCACTGGCTGAAGGTAAAGGACGGAAGGATTTCCAATTATCAGGTAATCACCCCCACGGCATGGAATGCATCTCCAAAGGATAAAGATGGTCAGCCCGGCCCCTACGAGCAGGCATTAATCGGCCTGAAAGTTAAGGAAAGCCAGAGCCCTATTGAAATTTTAAGGGTTATCAGAAGTTTTGATCCATGCACCGCCTGTGCCGTGCACATGGTAACAACAAAGGGAAACCTGATAGGTAAATATAAAGTTGTCTGATAGATTATATAAAAGTTTTAGGAGGTTTTATGATATTAACGGAATTCAAACCATTAGATGAGCTTCTGGAAAAACTGGGAGAGGAGAAAAAAATATTTATTATGGGCTGCGGCGGCTGCCCTGAAGGCGCAGATACCGGAGGGAAGAAAGTACTGTCTGATTTTAAGGGAAAACTTGAAAAAGAAGGAAAGATTATAACCGGAATTCTGGAAATAGATTTTCTATGCCAGAAGGCGCTGATCCGCTCCAGAATAAAGCCAAGACTTGAAGAGATAAAAAATTCAGACTCCGTTCTGGTCTTCTCATGTGGTCTGGGGGTACAGGCAACATCTGCAATTTTAGATAAAATCTGCCACCCTGCCTTAAATACAACTACATTTGGCGGCATAACCGGTATGTGGCAGGGCATTGAAAGATGCGATACCTGCGGTAATTGCATACTGGATCAGACCGGTGGGATATGCCCTTATACAGCCTGCCCCAAGAAACTGGAAAACGGTGCCTGTGCAGGGCAGAGTAATGACAAGTGTGAAATAGACTCCGAAAAGGACTGCGGCTGGGTGCTTATTTATAATAATCTTAAGAGAATAGGTAAACTGGACAAACTGGAAAAATTTATACCGCCCAGGGATTACGCAAAACTATTGCCGTCGGCAGATTTGAGAAAAACCAGATTATGGGCCCTTGATGAGGAGGATATAGTATGACTACGGAACCAATGGAACAATCAAAGTTCGAGAAAACACTCGGAAGTGGAAAATTTGCGGTAACCTGTGAAATCGGACCTCCCAAAGGCGCTGAAGATGAAGAAATAAAAGAAGCAGCGGAACATTTAAAAAATGTAGCGGACGGGATAAATGTAACCGATCTACAGAGCTCGGTAATGAGGCTTGGTTCCCTTACCACCTGCCACCTGCTAAAACAAATGGGACTGGACCCTATATTTCAGGTTACCTGCAGAGACAGAAACAGGCTGGCGCTGCAATCAGATCTGATCAGTGCTTACGTTCTGGGAATAAGAAATGTTTTAGCTCTTACCGGCGACTACACCACTATCGGAGATCACCCCCAGGCCGAGCCCGTGTTTGATCTTGATTCGGTTCAGCTCCTGTGGGCCATTAAAAAGCTGGAGGAAGGATATGACCTGGCAGGAAAAGAGCTTACCCGAAAACCTTCTTTCTTTAAAGGCGCGGTGGTAAATCCGGGTGCGGATACAGAAGCATCCTACGAGCTCCAGATTATAAAGATGAAGAAAAAAATAGCCCAGGGGGCGCAGTTCTTCCAGACACAGGCCATATTTGATGCTGAAGTCTTCAAAAAATTCATGGAAAGAATGGATAAAGAGAATATCAAAGTTCCCATCCTTGCCGGTATAATCCTCTTAAAATCAGAAAGAATGGCCAACTATATGAATAAATTTGTGCCCGGCGTCTTTGTACCCGAACCCATAGTAAAGAAGATGGAAGGAACAGAAGATAAAGTCTCTATGTGTATAGAGATTGCATCCAGACTCATGGAAGAAGTCAGGCCGTATTGTGCCGGGGTCCACATCCAGGCCCTGGGATGGGAGAAACACATACCTGCAATAGTAAAAAGTTTAAAATAAATATGGCTAAAAACCCAAAAGAAACCGGAACAGTCATACTGGGCATCGGTAACATTCTGCTGGGAGATGAAGGCATAGGGGTACATGTCGTAAAAAAGCTCCAGGAAGAAAAGCTACTCCCTGATGTATTGATAATAGATGGTTCAACTGCAGGTTTTAGATTATTCCCTGTTTTCGAGGATTACAGGAACTGCAGATTCATAATAATAGATGCCATAAAATCACCCGGCGCTTCCTCTAAAACTCCGAATA
>CAZHOY010000084.1:0-6479 GCA_964534695.1 uncultured Actinomycetota bacterium
CAATGAATATTCAAGGGAAATAAGTGGATTAGTTAAAAAATTTGATGAAGAGAAGAATAGTTTTGAAAAAAAAATAAACTATGCCATAGAAATTTCAGAAAAATACGAAAGTTATCTAAAAGAATTTTCAAAGATGAAAATTCCCATTTTTTTAAACGATGCATTTAATTATGAATCGGATCATCTCAGTAAAGAGAAGCTATTCTTTACCAAGTTCTCTTTGTTGTCAAAAAGGGAGGAGCTGGAGAAAATCAATAAAGAATCTGACCTGGCTTACGAAAAATTTAGAAGAGAGCTAAATAATATTGAGAAAAATTTGAGGTTGATAATTTAGTAAAAGAATATTATTTAAAATATTTAAATAACGGTAAAAAGATTTAAATAATTTCTATAAAATTTTAAGAATGGTAGATAGCCGTAAAATAAAAGAACAGTTAAATTCGGAGCTGGATAAAATCAAGCAGATTATAGATGTATATGAGCAGTCGCAGCCTGACGTGGAAAAAATAAAGGAAGCTCTTAATGACAGTAAAGAAAAATATGAAGCTTTAATAAATTCGGCTCCTTTTGGAGTAATTACTCTTGATGAAAAGGGAATTATTACATCATGCAATAATAATGTATTAAAATTCCTTGATTTACCCAAGCAGGAGATAATCGGCAAACATTTTACAAAACTTAACTTTCTGAATATAGAAGACATTCCCAGCTATCTTAAAATCTTTACCTATGCATTAAGTGGAAAAGAAGGGATGTCATTTGAAATAACCGGCCAGAATAAGAACGGGGATATTTTTTTTGGAGAAGTTCATTATGGACTTATAAAAAAAGATGATAAGGTAAACTCTGTCCAGGTATTGATAAATGATATTACCAGAAGGAAAAAAGTAGAAGAAAAGTTAAAATACTTAAGATTTCATGATGACCTGACAGGCTTATATAATAGAGCATATTTTGAAGAAGAGATAAAAAGGCTGGATTCCGATAGGCAGCTGCCATTAAGTTTCATCATTGGAGATGTAAACGGCTTGAAATTAATAAATGATGCTTTTGGCAGCATGGAAGGCGATAGAATATTAAAGAATATTGCCAGGGCTATAGTAGAGTGCTGCAGGAAAGAAGATATCATTGCAAGATGGGGAGAAGATGAGTTCTCAGTACTGCTGCCACGAACTCCGATAGAATATGCCAAAAAGATAGTAATTAGAATTAGAGAAACCTGCCAGAGAAACGGTAAAGTAAAAATTAATTTTGATATTTCTTTCGGTACCTCCACCAAACATAGTATAGATCAGGACTTCCAGGGTGTTATAAAAGAAGCTAAAGATGAAATGTACAAGAATAAATTGTTTGAATCAAAAAGTATCCCTGATTCTGTTATATCATCATTAGTGGACTCCTTGATGGAGGGCAGTTATGAAACCAGAGAACACGGGAAGAGAGTAAGAAAAATGGTTTTAAAATTGGGACGTGCTATAGGATTGCCGAAAAGTAAATTAGATGAATTATCAATACTTGCTGATCTTCATGACCTCGGCAAGATAGCTATACCTGATGATATTGTCAAAAAGAGGGAAAAATTAAATGAAAAAGACTGGAAGGTTCTAAAGAGTTATCCAGAGATAGGTTATAATATTGCAAAATCATCATATAAATTTTCCAATATCGCCGAATACATTCTGACCCATCATGAAAGATGGGATGGAACAGGTTATCCTCAGGAACTAAAAGGTGAAGATATACCTATGGCTTCGCGTATTACTGCTATCGCAGATGCCTATGATGTTATGAGAAGCGGCAGGTTTTATAAGAGGACATTAAGCAAAAAAGAGGCAATTGAAGAGATAAAAAAATCAAGCGGTACACAATTTGATCCAAAACTGGTTGAAGAGTTTATAAAAATTCTTAAAGAGGAATAAGGTCTATTCTATCTCCATCTGAAATTTTTTTAAGTTGAGATAAACTGCTGTAATCTTTAATTTTACCAATAACTGTAACGGGGCTTGCAGCCTGCGGTTTATCACCGGTGCTGGCAGGTGTTTTTCCAAAAAAAATACAAAATGAATTTCCCGGTGGCCAGTATGCTACTGAACCCAAATCAACAATTTCGGTACCATTTTCTAATTCGGAATACACAGGAATTTTAAAATATATTTCATCACCCCATCTGTTAACCGTAGAGATCAATGGTAATGCCTCTACAATTTTTAAGGCTGTCTTTGAATTATTTAGATTAACCGGGAATTCCATATTTTTGGAAATTATTTTAATATCCGTCAATTGTAAAATACTTCCTTATAGAGATTTTTATTTGTAACAAACATAATATATTTTGGGATTAAAATCCATAAAAATAAAAGTTATTTAAAATTTTTATGAGCCTTAGCCTTATAATACTTTGAGAGGTAAAATGAAAGGTAGAGAAGTACTGGCAACAATAGTATAAAGGAGAGCGTTTCTAATCGGCTGTAATACTTACAAATAAATGTAGTGATTTTTTAAACGTTTCGCCTTAAAATATAGATTATATTTTTTACCCGGTAGTATAGAATTATAAATACCGGACTCAAATAGTAAGAATAGAAAGTTAATAATTTGTAGGTATTTATAGAAAAAGGTAATAGAACAAAAATGAATCATTCAAAGGGAATCTATAAAGGAAAAGTAGTTTTATATGCGCTAAGCACCTGTCAATGGTGCAGAAAAACTAAAGACCTTCTAAAAGATTTAAATGTTGACTATTATTACGTTGATGTTGATCTGGCTGCTGGTGAAAAACAGAAAGAACTGATTGATGAGATTAAAAAATTTAATCAGGCCTGCAGTTTTCCTACGCTGGTAATAGATGATAAGGATTGTATAATTGGATTTGATGAAGAAAAAATAAAGGAAAAATTTAAGTAGCATAAATTATGGGTAATGAAATTAATAATAGGGAAGTTGAAAAATTATACGAAAAATTAAACCATGATGCAGAATCCGGCGGGTATCATCTTAACCCTGACCTTAGTTTCACCAGGAAACTGGTAAGGGGACTGCTGGTAAACCAGAAAAGATATGGATATCAGGCATGCCCCTGCAGGCTGGCGTCGGGCATAAAAAAAGAGGACCTGGATATAATATGCCCCTGTGATTACAGGGATCCTGATCTGGATGAATATGGGACCTGCTATTGTGCCCTGTATGTAGATGAAGAGATACTGGAAGGAAAAAAGAGAGTGAAATCAATTCCGGAAAGAAGATATAAAAGAGAAGGGAAAGAAAAAATAAAAAAAGGGAGATTAACGAAAGATAAAGTTATAGATATCAAATACCCGGTGTGGAGATGCAGGGTATGCGGTTATTTATGTGCGAGAGAAAATCCACCGGCTGCCTGTCCCATATGTAAAGCTAAAAAAGAAAAATTTGAGATATTTATCGGAAAGTGATTAATCCAGTATTCCATCTTTATCCGCCAGTTTTGCTATAGTTAATTTATTTTCTCCAAATTTATCTGATATTCTGTCAATGGCTTTAGCCAGATTCTCATATCCCAATTTCTCTTCGGGCAGTAAGTTTTCAAGCACAGAAAACGGTTTTAAACCGCTTACTGAAACTCCGATCAGCCTGATTTTTTTCCTCTTCAGGTCAAAATTTTTAAGTAAAGAAACAGAGAATTTGTGTATATCGAATATATTGGAAGTATAATTTTTGAGGGTTGCCCTTCTGGTAATAGTTTTAAAATCAGAGAACCTTATCTTGAGAGTGATTACCCTGCCTTTATATTTCTTCAGCCGAAGGTTTCTGGATATTTTCTGTGAAAGAAGAAGAAGTGTCGATCCCAGTATTCCAAAATCGTCTATGTCTCTTCTGTAGGTTACCTCTCTTCCAATTGATTTGGGTTCCTGGTTTGGTGTTACTCTCCTGTTGTCAATTCCGTTTGCCATTTTATGTACCATTCTTCCGAGTTCCCCAAACTTGTTCTCCATTATTTCAAGGGGTGCATCGGCAAGATCGCCTATGGTGCTGATTCCCATTGATTTAAGTTGTTCACATGTGACTCTCCCCACACCCCATACATAGGACACTGGCAGCAGCTTGACCTTTTTTATAACTTCCTTGGTATTTTCAAGCACTATTAAGCCATTTGGCTTGCCTATGCTTGAGGCAAGTTTTGCCAGAAACTTATTGGGACCTATGCCGGCAGAAGAAGTTAAATTGGTCTTTTCATAAATCCTGCCTTTTATTTTTTTTGCAATTTCCAGTTCATTTCCGAAGAGTTTCTCACAGCCGGTTATATCCAGAAAAGCCTCATCGCATCCTATGGTCTCTACCAGGGGAGTAAACTGAAAGAATATTTCTCTTATCCGCATTGATTCCTTAAGATACTTTTCCATGTTAACGGGGACAAAAATCCCCCGGGGGCATAGTCTTCTTGCTCTGATTATGGGCATCCCCGAATGTAATCCGTATTCCCTTGCTTCGTAGGAGGCGGATGAGATTACTCCCCTATTTAGCGGCCCGCCTACAATCAGAGGTTTATTCTTATATTCAGGAGTGTCTCTTTGCTCTATTTGTGCAAAGAATGCGTCCATGTCTATATGTATTATTTTTCCTAGATTTTCCATGCTGATTTTGCCTTTGCCAGTAGATTATTTTTTATAATGTTTTTTCTGGTTGTGCTCCTGGTTTTTTTTAAGAGTTCAAGACTCATAGCATTACTGCCCACCAGGAATGCCTCACCGTCTTTTAAGCAAATTCTGCCCCCTTACCATTATAGCCGAATGATTGATTATTATTTTTAAATTTTTCTTATATGCATGGGGGAAGAATATTATTTCATACATGCCGTCTTCATCTTCCATGATGCATAATAGCATATCTTTTCCATCTCTGGTTTTTTTGATTTTTCTGGCAATGATAATGCCTGCATTAAAGATGCTTCTTTTGCCGGCTGCAAGATCCGGAAAATATCTGCTTCTTACGTTACGGTATTCTTCCAGTTCATTTTTAAAATACCGGAGGGGAGAACTGCTTGCGCAAAAGCCCAGGATCTCCTCTTCCATTTCCAGCATCTCAGGGGCGGATTTGAAATAATGTTCGTTGTTGCCAATAGGTCTTACGGCAGTGCCGCCATTCTTCCCCATTTCTTTTATTCTGGAAAGATATTTATATATGCTGTAGTCTTCTTTATTCAAATAGTGGACATTGTTTGTTGCTACTACGGGGAAGCTGTTTTTCAGGGCAAAATTAATTAATACCTCGGAAAGTGAGGATGAGGTAAGGCTGCTTCTGGTTTTTGGGTACCTCTGAATTTCCAGGAAGAAATCCCCTTTGAACAATTCCCGGTAGTATGCGGCAGATGTTAATGCCCCGGCTGTCTTTCCTGCTTTCAACAGCAGGGAGATTTCACCAGTTTCGCAGCAATTGAGCCCTATAAGTCCCTGGTTCATTTTCTCGAGATCTGATATTTTAACTGTCGGCAGCAAGCCTCTTTTTTCCATATTTGATTTGCTTACTATCTGACATAGATTTTCATATCCTTTTATATCTTTTATGAGAATAATCATGCGGGAAAGTACTCCATTATTGGTAATGCTGATTTCACAGCTGATTATGGGTTTTATATTTTTTTCAGTTGCCTGCCTGTAAAATTCAACTGCTCCGCTAAGTACATGTTTGTCGGTAAGGGCAGTTGTCTTCATATCATTTTTGACAGCAGCATTAGCCAACTCGTTTATGCTTATAGTCGATTCCATAAGACTGTACTTGCTGTGTACATTCAGATGAGAAAAAAAAGCCATTTTATTTGTCCCTGTCTCTTAAATTTTATACATATATGTGTTTGGAACCGCTCATCTTTATATTACAACCGAACATATGTTTGGTCAATAAAAACTTATAATTTTGGGCACTTAATAATTTTAAGGTTGATTTTTTAATATTTTTGTATATAATGTTGGGCTTTGTGTGGTGTTATTAAAAGATGTTTTGAAAAAAATATTAATATTTATTGCAAATACCATAGAAAAAAGGAAAAAATATGAAGAAATATAGCACAACCATACATATTTTATTCTGGACTCTGGCGACATCTTTTATTCTGGCAGCTTCGTTGTCCCTATTTTCTAAAGGCAATGAATTTAATTTTTTGTTTTCAGATACTGAGATTGAGGAGCTTGCAGAAAAGGAAGAAGTAGTAATTAAGGAAGTAGTGGAAGTCGAGAAAGAAGTAGAATGGTATTATTTTGTTGCTTCAGGCTATAGCGCTAATGATCCTGTACAAGGAACTAATAATATAACGGCAACGAGTAAGGAAATAAAGCAGGGAATGGTTGCCGTGGATTCCAAGGTTATACCTCTGGGAACCAAAATTGAAATAAAAGACATGGGTATATTTATAGCAGAGGATACAGGGGGCAAGATTAAGGGTAATAGAATAGATATTTATTTCGATTCAAAGGAAGAAGCAAAAAAATTTGGAATGAAAGGCATCTGGG
>CAZHOY010000085.1:0-6472 GCA_964534695.1 uncultured Actinomycetota bacterium
TTAAGGAATTTATGTCTTTTGTTATAGGGAACAACGATACTGCCCCCGGCAATGTTTTCTGTTATGTATTGAAGACTTACTCCCTCTTTATCTGCTATAGTTCTCATTTCTTCTGTAATTTTACCGGATTTAGCCTTATCCAATAGATTCATTTATTATTACCTCCCTGAATTTTTTACATTCCTTTTCAACGTCATCTCTGGCTACTATGGCCGAGATTGCCGAAACCGATTCCGCCCCTGCCTTTATTACGTCTTTTAGATTATTTTCATTTATTCCTCCGATAGCCACAAGGGGGATTTTTATTGCTCTCCTGACATTTTTTATTAAGTCCAGCCCCGCCGGTTTTCCGGCGTCGATTTTTGTTTTTGTTTTGAAAATAGGGCTTACGCCCACATAATCCGCACCTATCCTCTCTGCTTTTATTGCTTCATCAACCCCGTGTATGGTCAGTCCTATAATTTTTTTCCTCCCCAGTATCTTTCTGGCCATACTGTAATGCATATCCGTATCTCCCAGGTGAACCCCGTCAGCGTTTACTGCCAGGGCGATGTCAACCCTGTCATTTATTATGAAAAGAACGCCGTTTTTTCTACACAGTTTACCTATATCTTCTGCTTCTTTTACCATATCTCTGGTATCCAGCTTTTTTTCTCTATACTGGATTATTTTAACGCCTGCCCGTATGGCCGACTTCACATCTTCCAGGATTGTTTTTCTGGTTAACCTGGAATCAGTTATAAAATACAGGTCTATATTTTTTAATTTTTCTTTCATTTACTTAATTTTTTCTAATTTTTTCATTTTTTTGATTTCACCTTCACTCAGGTTAAAAATCTTATCAAACAATAAAGCTTTATAAGAGTAAGGTCCTTCTGCTGTTTTTGCCGCAAGTTCCCCTGCGATTCCGAGAAAGGAAAGAGCATCCGCGGAGGCAAGCGTATAGTTTTTTTCGACAGCAGCAAATGTTCCTATTACCGAGGCAGCCATACAGCCTGAACCGACAAAGCTGCCCATCATGTGGTGGCCGTTTCTGCAAATATACACATCCTTTCCGTTTGATATGGTGTCTTCCTTACCGGTTATTACCGCAGTAAGGTTTTCTCTGCCGGCAAGTTTTTTTGCTATTTCTATTATACTGCCTTTTACCGATATTGCTTCGACCCCTTTTGTTTCAGCCTTTACCCCGGCCAGTGTTCCAATCTCAGAGGAGTTTCCTTTAAGAATAGAAATCTTTATTTTGTTTAAAATCTCCCTGGCTTTATCTGTCCTTAAATCCGTGGCACCTACGCCGACGGCATCCAGGATTACAGGGATGTTTTTATCATTTGCTTTCTTGCCTGCCAGAATCATCGATTTCACCAGATCTACTGTAAGGGTTCCGATATTTAAAACAAGGGCACTGGATATGGAAGTCATCTGCCGGACTTCTTCCGCTGCATGGGCCATAACCGGCAGAGCGCCTATGACTCTTACAATGTTTGCGCAATCATAAATTGTAACCCAGTTTGTTATATGATGTATCAGAGGCTTTTGTTCCCTTATTTTTTTTAAAGTATTACATATACTCATAAAACTTCCTTCCTTACTCGATTGGCTTTTAATGGTATCAACCAGCGTATTCTAAAAAACCTTTGTTTTTGCCCCCTTATATTTTTCCGGTTATGGTTGTTATTAAAATTGCAATAAATAAAAAAAACTACTGACCTGGCCATTGGTTAGTAGTTTGATTATTTCTACTTTTCCTACGCTAGAATTAACTAGGTCAGGTTTAAGGGTCGACAGCCTGGATTAATTGAGCTGTCCTCTCAGCCTGGTAAGCTCCCCTAAGTATTTATTTTATTTAATTTTCAATAGATTTTCTTTATAATATAAAAGAAAAAATACAAAAGATAACTGAATCTCATTGATATTATCACAAAAGATTTAGATTAACAACTATGAAAGGCTATAGGCCAGGAACTGATTAAAGTGAAATTTACCGAAAGAAAAAAGGAGATATTAAGAGAAGTTATCAGCAAATTTATTCTGAAAGCCGGTCCCGTCTCCTCAAAAAAGATAGCTCAAAATTCGGAGTTTGACCTGAGTTCGGCAACCATAAGAAGGGAAATGTCCGAACTTGAAGAAATGGGGTATTTGACCCATCCTCACACGTCAGCAGGAAGAATGCCTACGGATAAGGGATATAGATTTTATGCGGATAATGTTATAAGAGAAGAAATGGATCTGGATACCAGAAGTGCTGAAAGCAGTACCGGGCTTGATACTGTAATTGGTAAGGACATGGAGATAGAGGTAATACTGCAGAAATCTGCCGAACTGCTGGCAAAGTTTACCAATTACCTGTCAATGATTACAGCTCCTACAATCCAACAGAGTAAATTTAAGCATATCGAACTTCTAAAATTTCACGGTGGAAACCTGCTTATGGTTCTGATAACCGATACGGGCAGGGTTTATAAAAGAAACTTTGTTCTGGAGGGTAATTATACGGACCTGGACCTGCAGGGAGTAGTGGGTATCCTAAATTCGCAACTCAGGGATAGAAATATTATTGATATTGGATATATAAAAGTACAGGAGGGCGATTCATATCTAATACTTCTTATAAACAAAATTGTGGAACTGATAAAAGAGTGCATTAAAGAGAGTTTCAGCTACAACAGGATTTTCATACATGGAACATCGGTGATACTGCAGCAGCCGGAATTTATAGATCTGAAAAAGATACAGAATATTATGAGGGTTATAGAAAATGAATATTTGCTTGCCAGGTTACTGATGGATTCTTCCAGGGACAGGGATTTTATAATAAAGATTGGTTCGGAATTATTCGAGGAAGGAACCGAAGATCTGAGCCTGATAGCATCGAAGTATAAGATTTATGGAAACTCCACAGGGGCTATAGGTGTTTTAGGGCCTAAAAGAATGGATTACCCAACAGTAATAAGGAATCTTAATCTTTTCAGAAAAAACTTTACTGATATATTTGATTCCAGGACATAATTGCCCGATGGGAACTGGAAAAAAACATTAAAATGGGTTATTATTTCTGCGCTGTTATTTCTAGATTTTTAAATTTAACTTTTATTTTCTTGAGGTGATTTTAATTGGCCGGAACTAAAAAGGATTATTATGAAGTCCTGGGGCTGCCCAGAGACTGTACTTTAGACCAGATAAAAAGAGAATATAGAAAACTTGCTCACAAATATCACCCTGATGTAAATAACGGTGATCCTGAAGCAGGGGAGAAGTTTAAAGAAATTTCCGAAGCTTATGCTGTGCTGAGCAATGAAGAAAAAAGAAGGCAATACGATCGGTTTGGATTCAGCAGAAGCTTGTTTGAGGGCTTTGATTTTGGAAGCGTATTTTCAGAATTTGGTTTTGGAGATATATTTGATACATTCTTCGGTGGAGGCTTCGGCAGCACTTTTTCAGGAGGAGGCAGGGGCAGGTACATAAAAAGAGGCTCCGATGTGAGTGCTGAAGTAAAAATAAGTTTTAAAGAATCCGCATACGGAATTAAAAAGGAAATTGAATATAAAGTCGATGATACCTGTGAGGTCTGTATGGGAAAAGGAAGCACTGCAGATGACGGTATTACAACCTGCAGTGAATGCGGCGGTACCGGAAGTATAAGGACTGCAAGGCGGACTCTTATTGGAAATATAATTACCAACTCAACCTGCAGAACCTGCATGGGAACGGGAGAGGTAATAAAAGATCCCTGTAAAAAGTGCAGGGGGAAAGGTTACTACAGAAGGAAGAAAAAAGTAAAAATAGATATACCTGCAGGCATACATGATGGGGACAGATTGAGAGTTTCCGGAAAGGGAAATTCACTGGGAAAAAACTCTGTAAATGGTGATTTATTTGTGACTATAAATGTGGTTCCTTATCCCGGATTTGAGCGGGATGGGAATGAAGTGCTTTCAAAAGTAGAGATATCATTTGCCCAGGCTGCGCTTGGCTGCAGGTTGGAAGTTGAAACCCTTGATGGCAAGGAGGAAGTAAATATCAAGCCCGGAACCCAGCCGAATGATAAAATCATTCTTAAGTCAAGGGGAATGGTACAGCTTAACGGGTACAGGAGAGGTGATCAAATCATTAATATAGATGTTAAGATTCCTATCAGGCTAACCGGCAGAGAAAAGGAACTTTTAAAAGAATATGCGCAGATTAGAAAAGAGAAAGCCGGCAATTAAGGCAGCTGCGCATTTTTAAGTACAAGCGGTGCATCCGGGAAATAAAACTATTTAGAATCTTTCCAGAGTTACTTTTTTATATAATTTTAGCCTGGTTATGGTATTAATATTATCCAAAAAACTTTTAATAAATGAGTTACCCATATTTTTTTGTCGGTCCCGGGAATATTTCAGAAAATAAAATAAAGATTACAGGAGAGGATCTGAATCATCTTATAAATGTACTGAGATGCAGAGTGGGTGATACGGTCCATGTATCGGATAATGCAAGCTGCAGATACAGGACCGAAATTACGGACATTAAAAAGTCTGAAGTTATACTGGCTGTAAAAAACAGGTGCAGAATTACCAGAAAGGTTCCCCGGTTAATACTTTACCAGTGTGTGCTTAAGAAAAATTCCATGGAATTTGTAATACAGAAATCAACTGAAATAGGGGTGGATGGGATAGTGCCGGTTATAAGTGCAAGAGTGATTACTGATAATAGGAAAATTGCAGGAAAAATTGACAGATGGCAGAAAATTTCCGACAGGGCTTCTGAACAGAGCAAGAGGGATTTTAAATGCGAAATTTTTCCGCCTGAGAATATTTGCGGTATAAAAATTTCAGATCACGATTTGTTTTTTGTTCCTTATGAACAGGGTTCGAATGATAAGGAGAGTCTGGCTGAAATCGGGAGTGTTTCCAGTGTCGGTTATATAATTGGGCCTGAAGGCGGTTTTGAAACTGATGAACTGAATTCTTTAAAGGGCAGGAAGGCAAGGGAAATAAGATTTGGCAGGAATATCTACAGGTCCGAGACCGCTGCAATTTATTTCTTATCCATTCTTGATTATTTTACCAGAAATCAAAGCATGAAAAAATGAGATTTTCTATAGATACGCTTGGCTGTAAAGTCAATCAAAGCGAATCGGATTTTATAGCCAGGAATTTAATAAAAAAGGGATTGGAGCCTGTTGCATGGCAGTATCGCCCTGATTTTTGCATTATTAATACCTGTACAGTTACCTCGCAGAGTGACAGGAAAGCCAGACAGCTTATTAGAAGGATAAAATCAAAAAATAACAGCAGCAAAATAATTGTTACGGGCTGTTTTGTTGCATATAACAGTGGATTTCTGAACAACTGTGGTGTTGACTTTATGGTAGAGAATAAGGATAAATATAAAATAGTTAAGTTAATTGCAGAAATGTCAGGGGATGGAAAAGGCAGAGAAAATTTTAATCCGGATAACTGCCCTTATTCCGGATTCTTACGTTCAAGGCCGCTGGTAAAAATACAGGATGGCTGCGAACAAAACTGCAGTTACTGCATAGTTCCAAAGGTCAGGGGAAAATACAGAAGTGTACCGCAGGGGGAAATTCTCAAGAATATAATGACTCTCCAGAAAGATGGTTTTGAGGAAATCGTCCTTACCGGCATTCATATTGGAAAGTACGGGGTGGATTTCGGCACTGACAATTTAAATCCCGGCAGAAGAATCGGCTGCCTGGCCGATTTGCTGGGAGGTATTACCGAAGGGACCGGGATAAAAAGGATAAGAATTAGTTCAATTGAAGTAAATGAGATTAACAGCGGAATACTTGAGGTTTTAAAGAAAAAAAGTAAGCGTTTTGCCCTGCATCTGCACGTACCCCTCCAGAGCGGGAGTGACAGAATTCTTGAAGTGATGAGAAGACCTTATACCGCCCGGTACTATATTAAAAAAATCGGGATGATAAAGAAGATTTTTCCAGGTATTGCCCTGACCACTGATGTGATGGTAGGTTTTCCCGGTGAAAGCAAGAAAGATTTTATGCAAACGGTAAAAGTAATAAAAAGAGCAGCCTTCAGCAAGGTTCATGTTTTTAAATTTTCCAGGAGAATTCATACCGCGGCTTATATGATGAACAGCCAGATAAACGAAGAGGTTAAATCCGAAAGAAGCAGGATTTTGAGGGATATAGGAGATAAATTGAGAAATGATTATATTAAAAATAATATGGGGAGAAGTTTGAACGTCGTCTGCGAGGAAATGGATAATAGAAATGGCCTGGTAAACGGAACCTCCGGAAACTATATTAAAGTTTATTTTCCACCGAGTAGTGAAGATTTCTCTCTGCTTAAGGGCAAAATACTGGAGGTATCTGCAAATTCTTTATATAAAAATGGGCTGGGGGGAGTATTATCATGAGGCGGAAGGAATAAATGGTTTTATAAAATTCATAAATTTTGAAAAGTGTTATACCCAAGTTAAAATGTCCGGTTTCAGCAAAGTAGAAATGTCC
>CAZHOY010000086.1:0-3401 GCA_964534695.1 uncultured Actinomycetota bacterium
TCGATGAAAATGGAAATCTTAAATCTTTCTCAGAAATGGATAGTTTTGAAATTTCCAGCATGTACCATGAATGCTTTCATGCTTATATCAGCCTTGTAATAAGGGAAGGCCTGGGATCTGAGAAAGACACTCAAGATTTTAACAATATAATGGAGGATGCAATAGATTATTATAAGGAAACACTACAGGGTAGAAAGATAATATGGGATATTTACAAAAAACAGGCTTCTGAAGAAGCTATGGCCATTCAGATTACAAATTTAATTAAATATAAGATAGTTTATGAGAAAGAAGCTGAAAAAGCAGCCAGGAAATATATATACGGCAGGATAGATAAAGAACAGCTTGAACAAGAAATCAAATTCATTAACCAGCGGTGGGATAAGATTATAAAGGGTGAAAACACCAGAGGTTATTATAATAAAGGTTTCTTACGGTTGAAGTTAGAACATTTAATTGATGTAAAAAATTTTATATCGACTCCGGAGAACGACTTTGTAAGGAATTATATATTGCCGGGAATTTGCGGGGAAATAAAAATACCTCCCCTGACCGAATTTGCCAGAGAAGCAAGGATAAATGAACTGCAATATGATTTCCTTATTGAAGTCAATAAGAATTGTTTATGGGATATAAATTACAATAAAATACGTTTTAATGAAATGGACCCTGAAAAGATAAATGAAATTTATGATACAGCATATAATATTTATTTAGATGAATTTTCTACCGGTGAGTAAAAATTTAAATAGAGGATCCAGAGTAATTATCTTTTTGACTTATCAAAATATAGATATTATATTAATTAAATAATTAAAGTGAATTCCTTTTTTTATGAATAAGAACATTCAATCTATAAATTTTAAAGATTCATACAAAAGAAAGATTATGCTGTTTTCACTGCTTGTTTCTATTATTTTGGTTATTATTAAAATTGCAATTGCTTATTTTACCAACAGCATCGGTGTTTTTTCAGAAGCCTTAAATAACAGCCTTGATCTTGTAACTGTTATCATAACTTATATGGCCATAAGAATTTCATCGAGGCCGGCTGATAAGGACCATACTTATGGACATGGAAAATATGAAAACATATCTGCTCTGTTTGAAGTTACTATAATATCTGCATTGAGCTTTTTTATTATTTACAAATCTATTCAAAGGATTATTTATAGAAATTTTGAGTTAAGTTTAAATATATATGTTTTTATAATTTTAGTAATTTCCATATTCTTAAATATAATAAGAGTATTTTATATAGGAAAAGCGGTAAAGAAGTATAATTCTTTTGCATTGAAGGCAGAGTTTATAAACTATTCCAGTGATATTTTAAGTTCAGTTATTGTAATAGGGGGATTATATCTGGCAAATAACGGTATATATATAGCAGATCCTATTGCCTCCATTATAGTTTCGTTAATTGTTTTAACCCTTAGCTTAAGGTTATCAATAAAAATAGTAAGAAATTTATTGGACTACGTACCAGGAGAGATTACAGAAAATATAATTAATATATTAAAGGGAATTAGTGAAATAAAATCTGTTAATAAATTAAAATTGCATGAAGTAGGGAATATAAAATTTATAAATCTGGAAATATGCCTTGATAGAAATTTTTATCTTTCACAGGTCGAAAAAATAAAAGAAAAAATAAAAAGTAAAATTATAAGCATCATACCTGAATCAGAAATAATAATAGAAACTAAATCTTTAACATCCAGAGGTGATATAGAAGCATGCATTAAAGAGGTTGTATTAAATCAGCCAGGTGTGAAGAATATACATAATATTTCAGTATACAATATAAATAAATACATAAATGTTACAATACATATTGAATTGGATAAATATTTAAGCCTGGAAGAAACCGAGAAACTGACAAAGATTACTGAAAATAAGGTTAAAAAAAGAATAAATAATTTAAGAAATATATATATACATATAGAAGATTCTAAAAGCAGTGAGAACTGGAATGACATAACCAAGAAATCAAATAAATTAATTCGTAAAATTAAAAAAGAAATATCATCATATGTTGCCCCGGAAACCTGCCATAATTTTACTGTTCTTAAAAAAGGAAAGTTTTATAATCTGGCATTTCACTGCAGGCTAAATAAAGATTTAAATGTGATAAAAGCACATTCCATTATTACCAGAATAGAAGATGATATAAAGAAAAAATTTAAAAATATAAAAGAAATCTTGGTACATGTAGAACCGGGATAGCAGTTGTTGATTTTTATATGATTAAAATTGATAAATAATAATTGGGATATAAATGAACTTTATATATAAGAAAGGAGGACCGAGGCCACGGGTGATGATTTAAATTATTATGTAAAAAAATAATATTAAGATTGAATGGAGTAAAAATGATTAATAAAAAAAAGTTAGAAAAATTATCAAAGCTTATAAGGTATTTTATATTGACCTCGACAACTAATGCAGGTTCGGGTCATCCATCATCTTCACTTTCAGCAGTAGAATTGATGGCCACACTGGTATTCGGAGGTTTTTTTAAATTTAAAATTAATGATATAGAATATATAAACAATGACAGGTTAATTTTTTCCAAAGGACATGCTTCTCCGTTGATGTATTCTCTTTGGGCTGCTGCAGGAGCTGTGAGCGAGAAAGAACTGTTAACACTTAGAAAATTCGGCAGCAGGCTTGAAGGACATCCCACTCCTAATTTCAAATATGCTGAAGCTGCAACTGGTTCGTTGGGACAGGGTCTTTCAATAGGCCTAGGCATGGCTTTAAACGCAAAATACGTAGATAAACTGCCTTATCATACTTACGTGCTTCTGGGTGATAGTGAGATGACCGAAGGTTCTCAATGGGAAGCTATACAAATTGCTGCCCATTACAAACTGGATAATCTTATAGGAATTTTAGATGTTAATAGACTTGGACAGAGCGGAGAGACGATATATGGTAATAATACGGAAGCTTATAGGAAAAGGTTATCATCATTTGGGTGGAAAACCATTATAGTTGATGGTCATAATATTGATGAAATTGCAGACTCCTACCAGAATGCGTTTAGTTCAAAAGACAAACCTGTAATGATAATTGCAAGAACTGTAAAAGGCAAAGGAGTGAAGCTTATAGAAGATAAGAACGGATGGCATGGAAAAGCAATTCCAGTAAAAGATATGAAGACAGCACTTAATGAATGGGGAGAAATCGATAAAAAAATAATAGGGGATATTTCAGAACCGGTTAATGCTGACATACCTAAATTAGAAAAAATAAGGTACGAGAAAATCCCTGTAGAAGGGGATAAGATATCTACCAGAAGAGCATACGGCAATACACTGGTAAATATATTTTCTAAATTTCCACAGCTAGTAGTTTTAGATGCTGAAGTAAGTAATTCAACATATTCAGAAACTTTC
>CAZHOY010000086.1:3411-6457 GCA_964534695.1 uncultured Actinomycetota bacterium
AAAAGATTTCCTGAAAGATTTTTTGAAATGTATGTTGCTGAACAGAACATGGTAGGTACAGCTCTTGGATTATCTCTCAGAAAAAAAATCCCGTTTATTTCAACATTCGCTGCGTTTTTAACCAGAGCTTTTGATCAAATTAGAATGAGCCAGTATTCAAAATCAAATATAAAATTTGTTGGTTCGCATGCAGGAGTATCAATTGGTGAAGATGGAGCTTCTCAGATGGGGCTTGAAGATATAGCAATGTTCAGAACTTTAATCAATGGCGTTGTACTTTATCCTTCAGATGGCATATCTACCTGCAAGCTGGTAGAAAAGGCAGCTGAACATTTTGGAAATGTTTATATAAGAACAACCAGGATGGATACGCCTATTATTTATAGCCGTAAAGAGGATTTTAAAATTGGGGGAAGCAAGACAGTAAAACAAAGTAAGAATGACAAAGTTACTGTTTGCGCAGCAGGTATAACATTACATGAAGCATTAAAAGCTTATGAAGAATTAAAAAAAGAAAATTTATTTATAAGAGTAATTGATTTATACAGTATCAAACCCATAGATAAAAATTCTATACTTAAGGCGCAAAAAGAGACCAGAGCCATAATAACCGTAGAAGATCATTTTGCCGAGGGTGGTATTGGAGAAGCGGTAAAGAGTGTTGCCTCTCCGGGAGGCAGTCCGGTATATACACTTGCAGTAAGAAAAATGCCTAAAAGCGGAAAAGCTGCCGAGCTTTTAGATTATGAAGAGATTTCAAGTAAGGCAATAATAGATAAGGTTAAGAAAATATTGGCATAATATTATGTATGAAAATAATATTAATTTATAGATTGATATTTAGTAGTTAAAATATATAGAACATTATAATAAAAAAACTATTAATATTATTAAGATTATGATAATATATTAAGCTAAATATAAATTTACACATTAATATAATTTGTAAATAATACTTTTATACATAATAAGTTTGTAGAATATATTAATACAAATTATGATTAATCTAAGAGATAAGATAAGGAATATAAAATACAGTAATGGATTTGTATCAAGTATTATATGTAGCAATACTGTTCTTGGGTATTATAGCTTCAATTATATTTTCTTTTTTAATATGGAAGAGCAGATATATTAAAAGTTTAAGATTGGGCATAGTTCTAATAGTAGGTTGTCTGATATGGATATCTGCAAGCACCTTAAAATTATGGAATACCAGTATTCAGATAAAAGTCTTATGGAGCAAAATAGAATATATAGGTATTGCTGTTACCCTTATAGTTTATCTACTTCTTATTCTGCATAGTATGGGTTATAGAAAGTGGATTACATATAAAAGGATTGTATTCCTCAGTATTATTCCTTTAATAACTTTAATTCTTATTTTTACAAATGAATTACATGGTCTATTCTGGAAAAATATTATGATAGATAGGAGTTTAAATATATTGACATACCAATACGGCATCTGGTTCTGGGTATGGTTAATATATTTGTTCTTACTAATTATGATTACTTATCATGCCTTAATGATTATCCTGGTCATTAAATTTAAATATTTCAGTATGAAAGTGGCTGGTATTACATTTACTCTATTTATTCCCTGGATAGTAAATATAATGCACATAATACGAATCGGGCCTTTCAATATTTTAGATGTAACGCCCCTGGCTGTAATTTTAAGTATATCTATAATAATGTTTGGATCTAAACATCTGAAAATAATTGATATTATACCCATTGCACGTGAAACTATTATTGACAGTATAAGAGATAGTATTATTGTATTGGATAATAAAAATAATGTTTTTTATCTCAATCCTTCGGCAAAAAATATTTTAAAAAGTGTAAAAAAACAAATAATTGGGAACTCTGTTACTGATATCCTACCTAATTATTACAGTTATTTTAAGCATCAAACTGATGCGATTGAAATAAACAGCGATGTAATTATTTCAAGTAAAAGGGATAAAGAGAACTACAATCTGACCATAAATCCTATCTACTACGGCAGTGGTAAAAGTATAGGTAAAGTAATTGTACTCCGTGATGTAACCAATCGGAATAAGATGAACAGATCACTGCATTATCGTATAAAATTTGAAAATCTGATTGCAGTATTATCGAAAAGCTTTATTAATCTTGATCTAAATGATATCGATAATGGTATAAATCGTGCCCTGGAAGCTATTGGAAAATTTACTTTTGCTGACCGCAGTTATATTTTTATGTTTAATAAGAGTAAAACTATAGCTAAAAACACCCATGAGTGGTGCAGAGAAGATATTGAATCACAGATAGAAAATTTTAAGGGATTGGCAGTGGAAAAAATTCCATGGTGGATGAATAAAATCAATAATATGAAGGCTATTAATATTCCGGATATTACTAAACTTGAATCGGAATCAAAAAAAGAAAGGAAAATACTGCAGTTCCGCAAGATAAAGTCCACTGTTGCTGTACCGATGCTTTATAGCAGTGATCTTATAGGTTATTTAGGACTTGATTTGGTAAGAACAAAAAAGAAATGGACCAAGGATGATATAAAATTATTAAAAATAGCAGGAGATATTTTTGCTAACACACTGGAACGTAAAAAAGCTGGGGAAGAGATTAAATATTTATTGCTGAAGGATAAACTGACAGGACTGTACAACCGCGCTTATTTTGAAGAGGAGCTTAAGAGACTTAATACTAAAAGGCAACTCCCATTAAGTTTCATTATAGGGGATGTCAATGGATTAAAGCTTGTAAATGATGCTTTTAGTCCCAGGGAAGGTGACAGATTGCTTAAAGAAACTGCAAAGGTATTAAAGAATTGCTGCAGGAAGGAAGATATTATAGCGAGATGGGGCGGCGATGAATTTTTAATATTACTGCCCAGAACCACAGAAAAGATTTCAGAGAAAATAGTAAGTAGAGTAAGAGAAGCCTGTCTTAAGACCAATGATCAGAAAATACCGTTGAGTATATCTCTGGGGATCTCAACAAAAAAGAGCGTTGATTGTGATATTAGGGTAGTATTAAAAGAAGCTGAAGACCGTAT
>CAZHOY010000087.1:0-6447 GCA_964534695.1 uncultured Actinomycetota bacterium
ACTTTATTTTCTATATTCTTATGATTATTCTTCTTGTATTAACCAGAAAGTCAGTAAGTAAAAAGAGTGAAGGAATAGTTCTAAAAGATGATTCAATATTTATTAATGCACAATATATCGGGGTTCTGAGCGGAATCTCAGGCTTGATTCTGGTTACAATTTTTTCTTTATTAGCTTTAACCATATACCCGTTGCCGTCATGGGCTGTAGATGCCGGGATTATTATGATAAGTATAATAGCTGTAGTTCCATATATTCTGATAGTTTTTTACTGGTTCATAATCAAGCTAAAAGAAAACACAACCGAATGGTACGATGAGAAACAGTATCGGGATATAACCAGAGCAAGCCTGATTACTCTGATAGCATCTATAATTATAATGGCTGCATTCTTTGCTGCTCAATATTTTGTGAGTGCTTTTAATTTCCTGAATGAAATCTGGTTTCCCTTTTATGTATTTATGATACTGCTGTTGTTCTCAGCCAGTATTTTATATTTCAATAAAAACTGCAAATTGATTTCCAGGAAGAGCAATAATATAGATGTAGCAAAGAGAAATAAAAATCTGGGGCTGTCAGTTTTAATAATCGGTTATCTGACCCTGCTGTCCTGGGTACTGGGGATCTTCTTAAGTGTTGAGATAGGCATAGGTCCTGTAAGCTATACGGTTGTAGGGATTTTTGGCTTGCTTCTTGCCGCTTCCGGTATTCTATTTTTAATTAGCCTGGTTTTAAATGTGGTACAATCCAGGGAAAATAAGCGTATCTCCAGGGGTCTGGTACTAACAATTATAAGTTTTCCGCCGATTGCATTCTGTTACCTGGCAATACTGGTGAAAGCATTGACCGAGGGGCATTGAATAAAGCCGCAGTACGAATAAAATGGAATTTATAAATAGAAGAAAAATCCTTTATGGTATTGGAATTATATTAATAATAATCGGCATATTATGCATTTTTATTGCTCCTCTCGAAGTAATATGCTTTTATTTCTTTGTTGAAGGCGGCCGTTTTTATCTTGAGGGTTTTAATTTCGGGTCCTTTATGTTTGCCCTTATAACCATACAGATAGCGGGGTATTATGCTATCGCCGCCGTATTTATCCCCCTGGGCTACGGACATTTAAAGCTAAGGTTATGGTCAAGGAACCTGAGCCTAGCTGTCCTGTGGTTCTGGATGGTTGTAGGAATACCTCTTACCATATTATTTATTTTTATACTGATAACATCCAAGGGACCTTCACTATGGCTGGTTATCGCCATTATCCCCCTGCTGTATCCTGTAATACCGGTTGCTCTTATATGGTTCTACAGAAGCAAAGATGTGGAGCTTACCTTAAGATCAAAAGATAAAAATACATACTTTACGGAGAGGATACCCATACCTGTTATTACCATTATACTTTTATTTTCCTTTTATACCTTTGTCCTGCATGCGCTGCTTTTACTGAAGGGGATGTTTCCCTTTTTTGGAATTCTGCTTTTTGATCTGCGGGGAGCTTTTTCTATAAGCATATCTGTTATGGTATTTCTGTTCCTGATCCGGGGGCTGTTTAAATTAAAATCCTGGGCATGGTGGGGTTCTGTAATTTATTTCGGACTTATTTCAGTATCCTTCCTTTTAACCTTCAGCATAAAAAGTATTTCTGATATATATCCGGAAATGAATTTTGCACCTCTGGAAATGGAGATTTTCCAGAAATTTCCCTTCCAGCAGTTTAGGCCGTCCGTGCTTATTGCTGTCCCGCTTCTCGCCACTCTGGCATTGATAATCTATTCAAAGAAGTTTTTTCCTGCCAAGAAACCTAATAAATAATAAATAATTTATTATTTTTAAAGACAAAAACTGAAATATTTATATAATATAGAGGTAATCAATTTTAATTTTGCGGAGGATGAGAGATGACTGAACCAAAACATTTTCCCATAGCGGTAATCGCCGGAGACGGTACTGGGCCGGAAGTTATAGAGGAAGGTAAAAAAGTCCTTAAGGCTGCGGGTAAGAAAAATAATATAAGTTTTGAGTTCAAAGATTTTGATTTTGGCGGGGAGAGGTATTTGAAGACAAAAGAGACGCTGCCCGATGCCGCCATTGGCGAGTTAAAAAAATTTAAGGCGATATATCTTGGCGCCATAGGGCATCCCGATGTACCGCCGGGAATTTTGGAGCTGGGCATATTGCTGAAGCTGAGATTCTCCCTGGACCAGTATATAAACTTAAGGCCGGTAAAACTTTATCCGGGCATTGACTGTCCCCTCAAGGACAAAGGACCGGAAGATATAGATTTTATGGTGGTAAGGGAGAACACGGGAGGGCTCTATACCGGCCACGGCGGTGTAACCAGAAAGGGGACTCCCCATGAGGTTGCAACACAGGTAATGGTTTACGACAGGCAGATGGTTGACCGGTGCCTGGAATATGCCTTCAATCTGGCAAGAACCAGAAAAGAAGAGGGAAAACCGGGAAAGCTTACCCTGGTTAATAAGACAAATGTGCTTACCTACGCGGGAGATCTGTGGTTCAGGGCATTTATGGAAATGGCAGATAAATTTTCGGATGTCAAGACGGATTATAATCATATCGATGCTGCCTGCATGTGGACGGTAAAAAATCCGGAATGGTATGATGTTATGGTTATACCCAATATGTTTGGAGATATAATTACCGACCTGGGGGCAATGATCCAGGGTGGTATGGGAATAGCTGCCGGGGGAAATATCAATCCCCAGGGCACTTCTATGTTTGAACCTATCGGAGGTTCTGCTCCTAAATACACTGGTAAGAATATAATAAATCCTCTGGCGGCAATAGAGGCTGGCAGGATGATGTTAAATCATCTGGGAGAAAAGGAAGCAGCCGGATCCATAGAAAGTGCGGTCGCTTATACCTGTACACAGATAAAGAGTTTGAGTGCCGGTAGGATGGGTTACACCACTTCTGAAGTAGGGGATATGGTTGCCGGCTATATTACGGGCAGTTGAATAACACATAAAGCATAAACAGCAGGGTATAGGTAAGGAGCTAGGCCTGCCTATATTAAATCAGCAAGTGACAGGAAAGTATATAAAATCAATCTTACAGCAAACCGATATCTAAATTAAGTATGCTCCAGGCAATAGTAAGGGTTATTCCTACTCCCATAAGGCATCCGCTTATCTTACCCATAGAGGAACTCATGGGTGTTCTGGCCTCATCAATACCATGATTTCTTAAAAACTGGGAAACTTTACCTTCGAATATTCCTGCAAATCCGTCAGTTATGGAGTCTCCTACAGCTCCGCCCACTATGGCTCCCAGAACCCCGCCGTATTTTGCTCCGATTAATGCTGCCACTCCCAAAAGCCCTGTATCCACAATACCAAAGATGATATCAGCACCGGCCGATTTTACCGCTCTTCCCGATATTCTTATGGGGATCCAAGCCAGGATTCCAAAGAGGATAAGTATGGGGCCTATGAATCTTGCCTTATCGAAGATAAACCAGATTACACATAAAAGCACTGTTGAAAAGGTGATGAAGCTTATAAATGCCGGAACCATTCCCTGTCTTTTCATTTTATCTTTCCTTTCTTAAATTAAATTATTTAACTAATAATATTTTAGTTTAAAAAGTTTTTTCCAAAAAGAAAAGTAGGAGAAGATCGCTGGATTATTTGTTATAAATAAAATTAAGAATTTTTTTTATGAATTAAAGAAGGGCTGCCCTGAAAATTTATCTATACAATAAATATCTAAGCGGGCAGCCCCGGGAGACGATATTAAAACATATTATGTACTGATATCTTTTTCTATTCACAGAATATTTTGATTGTTTCCTTACCCTCAACATCCACGGAAAAATCATCGAGCTGTGTAATAATCTCTTTAAGGTCTTCGGGTTTCATCTTGGTAAAATCAGTCTCAATGCCTTTTTCATGTAGGGCTTTATTAACTTTAACCTGTGCATCTTTGGGGATAAAGGAAGCCAGTTTCAAACCTGCCCTGATTAACTTCAGCGGTATCCTGATATTTACTTTATCCGGACTATTGCTTTCCGGTCCAGGTTCAACCATCACTCTTAAGTACCTGGGTTCTTTTTTTGCAGTTTCCGGAACGGCTTCATTATCTTCTGACAGTGCCGATAGAAGCTTTTCAGCTTCTTCTGTGCTTATTTTCCCTTCCGAAAGCATTTCCAGAATTCTTTTTCTTTCTTCATTCATTTTTTTCTCCTTTGTCATCTTAAATTAAAAAAAACAATATGGTCCTTTGACTGTATATCTATCTTTACTCCCGACATACAGAAGATCAGCCTGAAAATTGCAAGGTAAGAATATAGAACAGGTTTTCCCTTCCCTGCAGGCCAGAGTATGAGTACCGCCAGCAGTATTAGCGGAGCGGGCAGTATGAGCAGGGGTAGGACAATTAACCAGATAAGGAAAAGAGGCAGCCATAGACCGAAACCCCTGCAATTTTTTTTCTTGATACGAAGCCTGAACATAAGCGGAATCATTTGCTGCCTCCCAGTTTATTGATGGCGTCTTCTACAGATATTTCTCCCCTGTCAAGCTGGCTGAGCACTTCGCTGTTTGAAGCCGGAGGATTGATTTCAACAAATTCAAGCTTCCCGGCAATTGCGTTAAGCCTGTTTTTTACCGTGGGATAACTGATTCCAAAAAGTTCCTCCATCTCTTTTATGGAACCACCGCACCTTATAAAAGCGGTTATAAAAATCTGCTCTTCCAGGGTAAGCTGGGCAAGGGGAGGGAGCTCAAAGCTGCCTTCAATAGCAACCCCGCTGGATTTAACCCTGACCCGTTCTATCTCAACCGCCGCACCTCTGGTTATCTCTGTAAGTTCCTTCCAATCATGAGTCATTTTATCACCTGTAGTAGTATAATAAATTAAATTTCTTAATAAATATAACGTAAAATATTAATAATGTCAAGTAATAAATTAAATATATTAATTTATTTAGGTATAAATATTGAAATAATTAATTTTGATTATAAATTGTGATTTACTATTATAAATATTGGAATATAAATACTTACGGTAGAGAATGAGATTTTATTCTTACAGAATAATTTATAATATTTACGATAAGGATAGGAAAATAATTATTTTTAGAATTCCTGAAAGGAGACGAATTAACCTATAAGTTTAGATAGACAGATTTTAAACTGGTAGACCCGAGTATTTCAATTTCGAACCAGATTTTAGTGGAATTAGAAAAATTAAGGAAAAATTTTGTAAGGCTTAAACGATAGACTACTCCAACATTTTAAAAATCTCTTTAACTAGATATTCAGCATTCTTAATAGCATCTGTTGCTTCTTTTAATGATATAAGTCCAGCGATATCATAGGTAGCAGCGTTTCTTTTTCTTCTCATGGTATCCATGATTTCTATTATTTCAGAATACTTATTATCCAAAATAGTTTCTGCAAATTCAATTATAGTAGTATGACGGCCAATTCCAGATGGCCTAAATCCTTTTGAATACATCAACGCTTTTACAGCTTGAAGCATAGCATTATAGGCAATATTAAATGCCCAATCCTGGTTTTCCTCAAGTATTTTTCTAGCAGTTTTTAAATCTCTTTTTGACAAAGCTAGGCAGTCAGAAATCTGTTTGCTTGAGAATCGTCCTGGCCTTATTTTTCTACTTTTTTCTAACCCTGAATAATCCGTCATCCTTGTTTCCGATAATTAAAATAATTGGTTCTTCTAACACGGTTCTTATAAAGTTATCATTATTATTAATCCGGTTTTCAATTTCTTTTTTAGAATAAATTGAGTAATTAACTATTCTGCTAATTTTTTTCTCCACTTTTTTTATTAGCCTATTAATATTTATATCAGGTATATTACCTATGAGCATCAAGTCCACATCGCTTCGATAGGTTTCATTACCACTGGCAAAAGAACCATAAATAAAAGCAAGTTCAATTTCTTTTATTGATTTAAGTTCATCTTTTATCAGATCTGAGAGTCCTGTAGTCTTAATAAAAATATTTCTTAATTCATCATATAAAGGAAATTCCTTCTCTAGCATGTATCTTTTTTGATTGCCCTCAATAGATGAGGAAAGAAGATTAATCTTTTCAAGTTTTGTTAGTTCTTTTTGAATATTGCTTACTGGTTTATTAAGTATTTTTTCAAGTTGTCTACTGTAGTATCCTTCATTAGAATGCATAAAAAAGTGTGAGAGAATACTAATCCTTACCTCTGAAGAGAAAAGGTTTTTTAATATGTAATTTGTTTTAATCATGAAGTATAATATATGTTCTAATTATTAGAACAACTGTAATAAATAATAGAACAGATGTCAAGATGATATATTGTGAAAATATTCTTTACAATCAAGTTATATGGTAGCCCTTGGTATTACAATTTCGAACCAGATTTTAAAGGAATTATTGCTACTAGATAAATTGAAACTTGCTCATTATACAAAGTCCAAACCGT